>NZ_JAZHFT010000025.1:0-78354 GCF_036541425.1 Consotaella aegiceratis | reverse complement strand
CAGTCGGCCATCGACCCGCAGACGACGAGGAGCAGGATCTCCGGCAATGGATGATAAATCCGCCGGACGTCGCGCGGATCCTCGATCTCGCCGAAATGCTCCAGCAGAACAGCCAGACGCGACTTGGGGCCCAGGGCATCGGCAGTAGGCGACATGGCGGCGGCTCCTCGAATCAACCGCCGCCATGGAATCAGTCTCTGCGCAACCCGTCACCCAATGTCATTTGAGTTCGGAGCCCTGGAAGGGCGCATGGATCGCTTTCCGCGGCTCTGAATTTCCTCTAAAGAAGCCCCTCGATCGTCGGCACACAGCGGAGGGCGGTGATGGCTGAGCCACAGCAAATCGACGACACGCCCGAACCGCAGACGCTTCCGGTCCTCTACGACGAGGACGGCGCCATCTCGTCCGCTTGGCTGCAAGGCATCGTCGAGGCGATCGAGCGCCGCGATACCGGCTATCTGCGTGACCATGTCGGCGGCCTGCACGAGTCCGAACTCGGCGATCTCCTGGAGCATCTGAGCGCCGACGATCGGCAGGCGCTGATCCGGCTCATGGGCGCGGACTTCGACTTCACCGCGCTCACCGAGGTGGACGAGACGATCCGTATGCAGATCGTCGAGGCGATGCCGAATGCGCAGATCGCCGAGGTGGTGCGCGAGCTCGATTCGGACGACGCCGTCTACATTCTGGAGGACCTGGACGAAGAGGATCGCAAGGAGATCCTCGAGCAGCTGCCGTTCCGCGAACGAATCCGGTTCCGGCGCGCGCTGGAATATCCGGAAGAGTCTGCAGGCCGGCGCATGCAGACCGAGTTTGTGGCCGTGCCGCCATTCTGGACGGTGGGCCAGACCATCGACTATCTGCGCGAAGAGGAAGGACTGCCGGACCGCTTCTCCCAGGTCTTCGTGATCGATCCGTCCTACAAGCTGCTCGGCGCGGTCGATCTCGACCAGATCCTGCGCACGAAGCGCCGGATCAAGATCGAAGACATCATGCACGAGACCCGCCACGCGATTCCGGCTGAGACCGACCAGGAAGAGGCGGCGCAGATCTTCGAGCAGTACGATCTGCTGTCGGCGGCCGTGGTCGACGACAACGATCGTCTGGTCGGTATCCTGACCATCGACGACGTGGTCGACGTGATCCAGGAAGAGGCCGAGGAAGACATCCGGCGCCTGGGCGGCGTCGGCGACGAAGAGCTGTCCGATACAGTGACGACGGCGGTGCGCTCGCGCTTCACTTGGCTCCTGATCAATCTGGGCACGGCGATCGTCGCGTCCCTGGTGATCAGCCTGTTCGACGCCACGATCCAGCAGATGGTGGCCCTGGCGATCTTGATGCCTATCGTCGCCTCGATGGGCGGCAACGCCGCCACCCAGACGATGACGATTGCGGTGCGCGCGCTCGCCACAAGGGACATCGACATCTACAACGCGGGCCGGATCATCCGCAGGGAGACTTTGGTCGGCCTCCTGAACGGCCTGCTTTTCGCGTTGCTGATCGGCGTCCTGGCGGGCTTCTGGTTCGACAGCAAGGACCTGGGAACGGTGATCGCGCTTGCCATGATCATCAACATGCTGGCGGCGGCGCTGGCCGGGATCTTGATCCCGCTGGTGCTGGAGCGCGTCGGCGCGGATCCGGCGATCGCGTCGGGCGTATTCGTGACGACCGTGACCGACGTCGTCGGCTTCTTCGCCTTTCTCGGGATTGCGGCCTGGTGGTTCGGCCTGCAATGAAGGCCATCGGGCGGCCCGGTCGCTTGATGACCGAGGTGGAGTGGGGGCGTCCCGATGCGCGGCTACTATACGATCAGCGAGTTGACACGCGAGTTCGGCATTTCGACCCGCACCATCCGCTTCTACGAGGACGAAGGCCTGATTGCGCCGCTCCGACGCGGCCGATCGCGCTTCTATCGTCAGTCCGACCGGGAGCTGCTCAAGACGATCCTGCGTGGCAAGCGGCTCGGCTTCACCCTGGCCGAGATCGCCGAGATCCTGGAGATCCAGCAGACGGTGCCCGACGAGGTGGCGGCACTCCGCACGATGGTCCGCCGCGTGGCCGACAAGCGCCGCGACCTGGAAGAGAAACAGCGGGACATCGAGGACATGATGGTCGAACTCGACCACGCCGAGGAGGCTTGCCTGACCCGCATGGCGGAGCTGGGTGTCGCTTCCGGCTCCTGAAGGGATCCGGACGTTATTCGGCCTGCTCGACCTCGGCCGTGCATTGCGCGGCCATGGCGTGGACCCGGTCCGTTTCGTCTTGCGTCGGCGTGCCGGACACCAGACTGTCCATCAGACCCTGGCTGACCAGGTTTTCCTGCGCACAGGCGCAGTAGCGACGGCAGAAGGCCTCGTCCCGCATCGGGATGCAGCTCGCCTGGCATTGGTCGCGGAACACGTCGATCGGATTCGGCGGCGCGATCTGCGCGAAGATCCAGACCAGTGCGATCAATATCGGCTGATGCAGCAGATAGAACAGCAGCGCGTGCCGACCGACCAAGGCGAGCGGGCGAGCCGGGGCGAGAAGCGCGTTCATCCCGCGCAGGCGATCCCAGAGCGCCCGGTTTGAGAGAAGCTGGCCCGTCGCCAGGCCCAGAAGCACGACCCCGGTCCAGGGAAACACCGGCACGAGGTCGGTCGACAGCGGCGGATGTTCGGCCAAGCCGGTCCAGGCCAGCCAGCGAGGATTGAGGATCGGCGTGCCGTAGAGCCAGGGCAGGGCGATGGCTATGGCTCCGGCGGCCGCAGTGAGCGGCCAGGGCGTTTTCAGGAAGATCAGGCCGATCAGGCTCGCCAGCGCGATCTGATGAAGGATGCCGAAGAACACGAAGGCATCCGGCGTGAAGAAGAAGGTCGCCACCGTGATCGTCAGCGCGGAGGCGACGATCTGGGCCTCGCGCTTCCAGAACGCCGGCCAGCGGACACCGCGCCGATGGGCGAGCACCAGACTGAGGCCGACGAGGACGAGAAACGTCGAAGCGATGGTTCGCGCAAACAGGCGCCAAGCGCCGTGGCCGGTGACGCCGGGGGCGAGATAGCCGAAAAACTCGAGATCCCAGCCGAAATGGTAGACCGCCATGGCGATCAGCGCGAGGGCACGGGAGACGTCGAGAAGCATGATGCGAGAGGAAGACGCGGGCGAAGAACGCTCGGACACGGAAAAACCTCTGAACTGGAAACGCATCAACGCGTCCTATTTCTGTGTTGGCGCTCTGTCGGCAAGAGGCGGGCGAGCGGGTAGATGACACATCAAGGACACGTCATGAAGAACATCGAGGCCAGCGGAGCGTCCATTCCCGCCATCGGTTTCGGAACCTACCCCCTTAAGGGCAAACATGGCGTCGAGATGGTCGCGCGCGCCATCGATGCCGGCTATCGCCACATCGACACCGCGCGCATCTACGACAACGAGAAGGAAGTGGGCGAGGGCATTCGGCTGAGCGGCATCGATCGGAGCGAACTGTTCGTCACCACCAAGATCTGGTGGACGGACATCTCCGATAAGCGTCTGGTCCCGTCCGCGAGGCAGGCCCTCGATGCGCTCGGCCTGGAAAAAGTTGATCTGCTGCTCATCCATTGGCCGAACCAGGAGATCGCGCTGGAGGAATCGATCGACGCGCTCAACCAGGCGCGGGCCAAGGGCCTGGCGCGGCACATCGGCGTGGCCAACTTCACCAGCGCCATGGTCGATGAGGCCGACGCGATGTCCTCCACGCCGCTGGTCTGTAATCAGGTCGAATATCATCCGTTTTTGTCGCAAGAGGCGGTGTACGCCTGCTGCGAGCGGCACGACATGGCCATGATCGCCTACTCCCCCGTCGGCCAGGGAGGCGAAGTCCTTGCCGATCCGACGATCCGCTCGATCGCTGAGCGGCATGGCAAGACGCCGGCGCAGGTGGTCCTGCGTTGGGAGATCGAACAGCAACTCGTCGGCGCCATTCCCTGCACGTCCCGGCCCGAGCGGCTGAAGGAAAATATCGACATTTTCGATTTCGAGCTGACCAAGGACGAACATGCGTCAATCACCGCGCTGACGGGACGGCGACAACGGCTCGTTGATCCGACCTTCGCGCCGAACTGGGACCGCGCCTGATGGACGAGGAGGAAGTCGCGCGTTTCGGCCGGTCGCTGTTCGATCGCGCCCAGGACTTTCTGGATTATCTCAGCCAGCCGGTCACGCTGTTGCAGCTCGGCGTCGTGGTGGTGGCCTATCTGTTGGCCTGGGTGCTGGCGTGGCTGACCCACGGAGCGCTGGAAGCGCAGGCGCGGCGCATCAAGGGCGCGCCTGGCATCCTGCGCATCGTCGTGGCCTTCATGCGCCGGCTGCGGCTGGTCTATTTCGTCGTTCTGTTGTGGGCGGTCACACTGGTCGATGGGCCGTTGGCCGGCCAACGGCTTCGCCTCGTATCGATCGTCCTCTCGCTGGCGCTCGCCTATCTGGTCATCGCGATCGGATCTCGCATCATCCGCAACCGTGTGGTTGCCCGTCTGATCACGGCCGTCGCGTGGATCGTCGCGGCGCTGTCGATTCTCGATCTAACGGCTCCTGTCACCTCCGCGCTCGACCTCGCCGCCATCACCGTCGGCGCGGCCCGCATCTCGGCGCTTCTGGTGCTGAAGCTGATCGCAGTCGTGGCAATCGCACTGTGGATCGCCAACATCGTCGGGCGATTTTTGGACCGAAGGGTTCAGCGCAGCGACGAACTGACGCCAACCCTGCGCGTGCTGATCGGCAAGTTCCTGAAGATCGGCCTCATCTTCGTCGCCTTGGCCATCGCCCTTGCATCCGTCGGGGTGGACCTGACCGCACTCACGGTTTTCTCGGGCGCTATCGGCCTCGGTCTGGGCTTCGGCCTGCAGAAGGTCGTGTCGAACTTCATCTCGGGAATCATCATCCTGCTCGACCGCTCGATCAAGCCGGGCGACACGATCTCTGTCGGCGAAACCTTTGGCTGGATCCGGGAGTTGCGGGCGCGCTTCGTCTCCGTGGTGACGCGCGACGGCAAGGAATATCTGATCCCCAACGAGGACTTCATCACCAATCGGGTGATCAACTGGTCCTTCACCGACGAACTGGTGCGCATCGACGTGACCTTCGGCGTGTCCTACGACTCCGATCCGCATGAGGTCATTCGCGTTGCCAAGGAGGCCGCCAGGACGCCGGAGCGCGTGGTCTCGCACAAGGATCCCGTCTGCTGGATGACCGGCTTCGGAGAATCCTCGCTCGACTTCATCTGCCGGTTCTGGATCACCGATCCCCCCGCCGGTCTCGCCAACGTGCGCGGCCAGGTGCTGCTTGCGATCTGGGACGCGTTCAAGGAGAACGGGATCAAGATTCCCTATCCGCATCGCGAGGTGCTGTTCAAATCGCCGATTACGATGGGAGCGCCGCGATCGGACGGGGAGATCGCGGCCGCTGCAGCGGCCGCCGAGCCGCCGCCGACATGAGCGGACTGCGCAGTCGTGCCGTCCGCCACCCTGCCCGAGTCTCGAAGGGGCCTTCGTGTTTTTCATCCTGTCCAAGATCGTCTGGTTCGTCATCCAGCCTCTGGCCGCGATCGTGCTTCTCGGCGCGCTGGGTTTGGTCTTGCGCTGGTTCGGCGTCCCACGGCTGGGAACGACGGCGCTGGTTCTGGCATGCGTCGCTCTCCTTATCGTGGTGTTTTCGCCGCTGGGCCTATTAATGATGAGCGGCCTGGAAAATCGCTTCCCGCGACCGCAACTGCCGGAAACGGTCACGGGCATTGTCGTGCTGGGCGGCTCCTTCGATACGCGCGTGGCGCGCACGCGGGACCTTGTGGAATTCAACGAAGCGGCCGATCGCCTGACCGCCACGGTGACGCTCGCCCGGCGCTATCCGGATGCGAAGATCCTGTTTACCGGCGGCGTGGCGGCCATTCTGGAGGACGATATCCCGGAGGTTCGACCGGCCGCCGCCTTCTTCGACGCTATGGGACTGCCGCGCGATCGCCTGATTCTGGAGGGCAAGTCACGCAACACGGTCGAGAACGCCGAGCATAGCCGCGCGCTCGTCGATCCGCAGCCAGGCGACACATGGCTGCTGGTCACCTCGGCCTTTCACATGCCGCGTGCGGTCGGCTGCTTCCGCAAGGTCGGCTTCGACGTGATTCCCTATCCGGTCGACTATCGCACGCCGGCGGGCGCCGTTGCTTGGCGCCCGTCCACCATGGTGACGCGCAACGTCGAAAAGGTGGATATCGCTCTGCGCGAATATATCGGTCTGTTGGCCTACTGGTGGACGGGGCGAATCGAATCCGTGTTTCCGGCACCCCGCTGACCTGCCGGCTGCTACATCATCGAGCCGCCGTCAGGCGGCGAACTGTCCTCGATATGCCAGTCCCAACCGGCGCCGCTTGGCCGCTCGTCCTTATCAGAGAGCGCGACGACGGCATGCGCCGGCGAAAAATACTGACGATGGGCCAGGATCACGATGGTCAAGACGGTCGTGACGATCAGCAAGCTGGGTCCGAGAAACCAGCCCAGGTAGGCGATACCGAAGAAGATGGCCCGCAGGCCGGCATTGAAGTGCATGGCGGCGAGGCGATTCATCATCGCCGCGCGGTCGAGCGCGAGGCCGGCGGCCTTGGGATCCTTCACAGCTTCGTTCCGCATCGGCACCGCGCCGATCAGGATCGAGCAATAATTGAACAGCCGATAGGCCCAGCCGAATTTGAAGAAGGAAAACGCGAAGATCGCCACCAGGCCAAGCAGCTTCGTCTCGACCAGCGACTTCTCCAAAACGCCGTGAAACGGCAGATCGGCCGAAATGGCGGCGATGCGGTCGACCGAGCCCAGCAAGGCGAAACAGCCGCCGATGGCGAAGATGCAGGCCGAGGCGAAGAAGGCCGTGCCCTGCTGCAAGCCGCCCATGATGGCAGTGTCGATCATCCGGAAATCGCGGTCCAGCATCACTCGCATCCAGTGATGGCGCTGCTCGTTCATCAGAAAGCTGAGGGCATATCGACGCACCGGACTGGCGTCGTTCAGCCACGAATAAGCGACCCATCCCGCCAGGAAAACCACGATGGCGACCGCATCCATCCAATCGAAGTTCGGCATGTGTTCGACGTTCCTGTGCTGTGGGTGCCGGACGACCCGGCCTTGACCTTTTCGGCCACACCATATTAACCCGCTGCGGCTTCTGCCTTGCGCATGGCTTGCGTGCGAAATTCGCATGGGGCTTGTGGCAGAGATGGTTTATAGATATTTAACGCGCCGCAGGTCTGGTGGGGGACACCAAGACGACCTGCCCTCAGTGTTTGGGAAAATATAGCGATCCATGGAAGACAGCGTGCACAAGTCGTGCTGGGGCGTCACCGTTTGGACGGTTGCCGCCTTCATGGCCATTCTGGCGCTCGCCTATCTCTTCGGCAGTGTGGATACCGTCGCCGTCGCCGCGGCGGGCTGATCAGACCACAGACGTCGCACCGCAAGGATTTTGGATGCCGTTTGGGCCGGCTGGCCGAACGACATCGGAGTTCTCTGGTCCGTGCACAGCTTTGCCGTCCGCAGTGACTGCTTTCGCTTGACCGCGAGATAGCAGCGCGGCAGTGAGATGCGATGCCTCTGCATATGATCAAGCTCTGTGTCGGCGCCGACAGTGTCGAGGACCTCGGCTCGTGGATCGACGAGCGGCGGCGCCTGGCGGAAGCGCAGGGCGAGGCTTTCGAGCAGCGGCATCAGACCCGGATGTTCCCCAAGCGCGCGGACGAGATCGTCAACGGCGGATCGCTCTATTGGGTCATCAAGGGGCAGGTTCAGGTCCGCCAGAAAATCCTGGCCCTGCGCCCCGTGGTCGATGCCGAGGGGATCAGTCGCTGCCACATCGTACTCGACCCTCGGCTCGTGGCGACCCGTTGGCAGCCGCGGCGTGCCTTTCAGGGGTGGCGTTATCTGGATGCAGCCGATGCGCCCCCCGATGCAGGAGAGGGCGAGGAGGGGATGATGTCCCTGCCGGTCCATCTGCGCCGCGAGCTTTCGGACCTCGGCCTGCTTTGATGATCGGCCGTCGGCATTGACCGGCGGCTTGCCTGATCTGGTGCGAGGAACCACATCTCGCCCAGGAGGAACCGATCGATGCCCGCCGACCTGACCCGTACAAGCGACGGCCTGCCCAGCGCCCGATCCGACAGTCTCGACGTCGATACGTTTCTGGCGCAAGCCGGCCGATCGATCCAGGATCGCGGCCGCCTGATCTTCGCGCTCGATGCAACGATGAGCCGCCAGCCGACCTGGGATCGCGCCTGCCGGCTTCAGGGCGAGATGTTCACCGCCGTCGAGGGCATCGGCTCGCTTGCCGTGCAGCTCCTTTATTATCGCGGGTTTTCCGAATGCCGCGCCTCCAAGTGGGTCGGCGATGCAGCAGCTCTGCGCGACCTGATGACCCGCATCGACTGCCGGGGCGGCCATACGCAGATTTCCAAGGTGCTCGCCCACGCGCGCCGCGAGACGGGCCGGCACCGGGTCAACGCCCTGGTCTTCATCGGCGATGCCGTGGAAGAGGGTGTCGACGATCTCTGCCGCGCTGCAGGCGAACTCGGCGTTCTCGGCCTGCCATGCTTCATGGTTCAGGAAGGACGGGAGAGCACGGTGGAAACAGCGTTTCGTGAGATCGCGCGGCTGTCCGGCGGCGCCTATCTGCGTTTCGACGAGGGCTCCGCGGCCGCCTTGTCGAACCTGCTGCGGGCCGTGGCGGCCTTCGCCTCTGGTGGATATGCGGCGCTCGAACGCGACATCAGCCAGGAAGGCCGACTGCTTCTCGAGCAGATGCGGCGCCCGGGCGCGACGGGGCCATGATCTATCTGCTGTCGGCGGCCGCCTTTGCAGTGGTCGTGATCTCGCTCATCCGCATCCTGCTCAACACCCCGGCGGAAACGCTCGCGCGATGGCTGCGCCGCGCCGGCCCCATCGCGCTGATCGCCATCGGCGGCGTGCTGGCCCTGATCGGCCGGGCGGCGATCGGCCTGCCGTTGGCCGGCCTCGGATTGGCGGCGTTGCGGCGTTCGCGTTTTGGGGCAGCAGGCGGCGCCACCTCTTCGGCTCGAACATCGAGCGTGCGCAGTGCCTATCTGGCGATGACCCTCGATCACGACACAGGTGAGATCGAGGGCGAGGTACTGAGCGGCCCGTTTCAGGGCCGGCCGCTTGCCAGCTTGAACGAGGCCGATCTGCGAAAATTGCTCGGCGAGGTTGCGGCCGATGCCGACAGCGTCCGGCTACTGGAAGCTTATCTTGACCGCCGACTTTCCGGCTGGCGTGAGCGCTTTGATGCGAATGCGGGCGACGGGCTGGGATCCGCGCCAGGCGCGGGCGCCATGACACAGGAGCAGGCCTACCAGATCCTTGGGCTTCAGCCGGGAGCGACCCTCGCGGAAATCCGCGAGGCGCATCGCCGCCTGATGAAGCGGGTTCACCCCGACCACGGCGGAACCGACTTTCTGGCCGCCCGCATCAACGAGGCGAAGGCCCTTCTGATCGATCGACATCGCTAGGTCCTGATACTCTTGATATTTACTCATGGATGGACGGGGTGCCGTCAATTGGCGACCGCGTAGCAGGCGTAGGAATGACGCTTCAGCGCGGCGCAGGCGTCCCAAGCCTCGTCCTTGGTGGTAAACCCGGCGAAACGCGCGCGGTAAAGCACTTGGGACTGGCTATCGACGGTCTCGGTGAACGGCTGAGCATCGCTCAGCGCGCTGCCGACCTTGCTCTTGGCCTCGCTCAGCATGGCCATGGCGTTCTGGCGCTCCGGCACGGCCGCGATCTGGACCACCCAGGGCGACGTGGGAGACAGCTCGGCGTCGCCCACGGCGATCGAACCCGTGGTGGTGGGATCGAGATCGCGTCCGCCGGGAATGGCTGCCGGCGGCACCGGGGCGGACGGGGCGGACGGGGCGGACGGGGCGTAGCCGACCGCCGTCGGGATTTCGATCGCCGGCCCGCGAGCAGGCGTCATCAAGGCCTGACGAAGGGCTTCACGGCCAAGGATCGGACGCTCGTTCGGGATCGGGGTCCGAGCAGGGATCGCGGCGGCCTCGTCCATCTCATAGGCCATGGCGATGCGTTCCTCGATCGTCATCTCGCGCGGCTGAGAGGTCGGGGCCGGCGCGGCCACGGCGACCATTTGCGGCTGCGGCTGCGGTGCGACCGCCACGGCGACCGCGTCGGCCGGAATGACGGCATTGAAGCGAGCCGTCGGCACGGGAACATTCTCGGGCAGGCCGGACGACGCCGACGGGCTGTAGGAGGCGACCAGCGGTCCGCTGCTGCGTGTCGACGCTTTCGGCAGATACTTGCCGAGCAGATCGACCATCTCGTTGTCGCGGCTCGTGCCGGTCCGGCCACCGAGGACGACGGCGACGACGTTACGGCCGTCGTCGCGCTTGACCGAGGTCACGAGGTTGAAGCCGGAGGCGTTGATGAAGCCGGTCTTGATGCCGTCCGCACCTTCGACGCGGTCGAGGACCCGGTTGTGGCCCGGAATCTTCTGCCCCCGGAAGGTGTAGGAGCGCGTCGCGAACATGCTGTAGTACTGGGGGAAATGCGCCCGCAGGGCGATGCCGAGGGTCGCCATGTCGCGCGCCGTCGTGTGCTGGGCGCTGTTGGGCAGACCGTTGGCATTCTTGAAAACGGTGTTGCGCATTCCGAGCTGGCGCGCCTTGGCGGTCATCATCTGTGCGAACTTCGCTTCCGAACCGCCGAGAAATTCCGCCAGTACCACGGCGCCGTCGTTCGCCGACCGCGTGATCAGTCCGAGGACGTCGTCCCTGACGCTGATCGTCGAGCCGGGCTTCAGACCGAGCTTCGAAGGAGGCCGGGCGGCCGCGTAGCTCGAGACCGGCATCTGCGTCGACATGGAGATGCGCCCCTCACGCAAGGCTTCGAAGGTGAGGTAGATCGTCATCATCTTCGTCAGCGAGGCGGGATAGCGCGGCTCGTCTGCATGGCTCGAATACAGGACGTTGCCGTTGTTGGCGTCGATGACGAAGCCCGCATATTTCTCGTTGGCGGCAGCCGCAGGCGTCGACAGCTGAGTTGCAAACACCGCGCCGACGGCGACAGCACCAACAATTTTCACGAGGCAGGCAGTGGCGGACTTCAGGCTCGGGAAAGCGATGCGCACAAGTTTTCTCTCGTCTCTTCGAGCGGTGGGCGGTCTCCGCCCAAAAACCCGATGCTCAAGGACACGAAAGCTCTCAAAGGCTTCGTCTCCTTTTCGAATGTCCGCACCCTAGTCCGATCGATGTTACCAATCGGTTTATGGTTGCCGGGAGCTTTCTCGATTCGCCACGCATCAAGACAAATTGGAGCATGAGTTCGAGTCCATCCTGAGGCAGCCGCGCGTCCTTGAACAGGCCCGTGGAGGCATTGCGAATCTAATGCTCAGTGAGTCTTATCAAATCGGCGGCGCCGATGCCAAGCTGATCACGGGCTCACGGCGGATCAGAGGGGGCGATCACAACACGGTGATCCGTCCGACGGGTTCGATCGGTCCGACGCAATGCCCATATGCGTGCTCGATGATGGGCCAACCGACTTTTCGACGGCGGTTTTACGCCTTAAATTCGCGTGGGTTGGTTCTTACATCTGTTCAGCGGCAAAAGGTGGTGAAGTGAACGACGGTGGCTCCTATGGCGTCCTTACCCGGGTGATACGCGCCCAGGCGGACAAGACCGACGGAACCGGCACGGACCGCGGAACGTCGGTCGTCACGAAGCCGAGACCGAAAACGAAGAAGCCAAGCCTTTACAGAGTCCTTCTTCTGAACGACGATTACACTCCGATGGAGTTCGTCATTCACGTTCTCGAGCGTTTCTTCCAGAAGGATCGTGAAGCGGCCACCCAGATCATGCTGCACGTGCACAACCACGGTGTTGGGGAGTGTGGGATTTACACCTACGAGGTTGCGGAGACCAAGGTCACGCAGGTTATGGATTTCGCCCGTCAGCACCAGCATCCGCTGCAATGCGTGATGGAAAAGAATTGAGGTGAAGCTTGCCGACATTTTCGCAAAGTCTGGAAAAGTCGCTGCATCAGGCCCTGATCTACGCCAATGAGCGGCATCAGGAGTTCGCGACTTTGGAGCATTTGCTCCTGGCTCTGATCGAGGACAAGGACGCGGCGGCTGTGATGCGGGGCTGCAGTGTCGACCTCGACGTCCTGCGTGCCAACCTGACGGAGTACATCGATACCGAACTGGCCAATCTCGTGACCGGTCACGAGGAAGAATCGAAGCCGACGGCAGGCTTCCATCGCGTCATTCAGCGCGCGGTGATCCATGTCCAATCTTCCGGGCGCGAGGAAGTGACGGGCGCCAACGTGCTGGTCGCCATCTTCGCCGAGCGGGAGAGCCATGCGGCCTATTTCCTGCAGGAGCAGGAGATGACGCGCTACGACGCCGTCAATTTCATTTCTCACGGCATTTCCAAGCGCCCCGGCGCCTCGGAGAGCCGGCCGCTGCGTGGCGCCGAGGACGAGCAGTCGACGCTCGGCTCCGACGAGGAGGGGCGGCGCAAGAACGCCCAGGACGCGCTCAGCGCCTACTGCATCAATCTGAACGAGAAGGCCCGTGCGGGCCGTATCGACCCGCTGATCGGCCGCGCCGACGAGATCAACCGCACCATTCAGGTGCTCTGCCGCCGGTCCAAGAACAATCCGCTCTATGTCGGTGATCCCGGCGTCGGCAAGACGGCGATCGCCGAAGGCCTCGCCAAGCGGATCGTCGAGGGCGACGTGCCGGAGGTCCTGGCCGACGCGACGATCTTCTCGCTCGACATGGGCACGCTGCTCGCCGGCACACGCTATCGCGGTGACTTCGAGGAGCGCCTGAAGCAGGTGGTCAAGGAGCTCGAGGAGTATCCTGGGGCCGTTCTCTTCATCGACGAGATCCATACGGTGATCGGCGCCGGCGCCACCTCGGGCGGCGCGATGGACGCCTCGAACCTGTTGAAGCCGGCGCTGTCGTCCGGCACGATCCGCTGCATCGGCTCGACCACCTACAAGGAGTTTCGCCAGTTCTTCGAGAAGGACCGCGCTCTGGTGCGCCGCTTCCAGAAGATCGACGTGAACGAGCCAAGCGTCGAGGACGCGGTGTCGATCCTCAAGGGTCTGAAGCCTTACTTCGAGGACTTCCATCATGTGAAGTTCACGAACGAGGCGATCCGGTCGGCCGTCGAGCTGTCGTCGCGCTACATCAATGACCGCAAGCTGCCGGACAAGGCGATCGACGTCATCGACGAGACGGGAGCCTCACAGATGCTCCTGCCGGAATCGCGGCGCAAAAAGCAGATCGGCATCCGGGAGATCGAGGCGACGGTCGCGACCATGGCGCGCATCCCGCCCAAGACGGTTTCCAAGGACGACGAGCAGGTGCTGGCCAATCTGGACGAGCAGCTGAAGCGCGTCGTCTACGGTCAGGACAAGGCGATCGAGGCGCTGGCCTCGGCGATCAAGCTGGCGCGGGCAGGCCTGCGCGAGCCGGAGAAGCCGATCGGCAGCTACCTGTTCTCCGGCCCGACCGGCGTCGGCAAGACCGAGGTGGCCAAACAGCTCGCTGCCAGCCTCGGGGTGGAGCTGTTGCGCTTCGACATGTCGGAATACATGGAGCGGCACACCGTCTCGCGGCTGATCGGCGCGCCTCCGGGCTATGTCGGCTTCGACCAGGGCGGCCTGCTGACAGACGGCGTCGATCAGCATCCGCACTGCGTCCTCTTGCTCGACGAGATCGAGAAGGCCCATCCGGACCTGTTCAACATCCTTCTGCAGGTGATGGACCACGGCAAGCTGACCGATCACAACGGCAAGCGTATCGACTTCCGCAACGTCGTCCTGATCATGACGACGAATGCGGGCGCCGCCGAGATGGCCAAGGCTTCGATCGGCTTCGGCCCGTCGCAGCGCACCGGTGCCGACGAGGAAGCGATCAACCGGATGTTCACGCCGGAGTTCCGCAACCGTCTCGACGCGATCATTCCGTTCGGCGCGCTGCCGACTCCGGTCATTCATCAGGTGGTCGAGAAGTTCGTCATGCAGCTGGAAGCTCAGCTGTCCGAGCGTGGCGTTACCTTCGACCTGACGCCGGACGCCATCGCTTGGCTGGCCGACAAGGGCTATGACGAGCACATGGGCGCACGGCCGCTGGGCCGCGTCATCCAGGAGCACATCAAGAAGCCGCTGGCGGACGAGGTACTGTTCGGCAAGCTGAAGCGCGGCGGAACGGTGCGTGTCAGCGTGGTGGAGAAGGACGGCGAGAAGTCTCTCGAACTGGAGGCGCTGTCCGACGAACTGCCGGTCAAGCCGAAGCGGCCGCCGCGCTCGCGCAAGAAGGAGCCGGCGGAAGCCGTGGCCGGCGACGTCTCGGGCGAAGACGCCTCGACGCGTTCCGCTCCGGCGCCGAAGTCCGGCGGCAAACGCTCCAGCGCAGTCCCGAAGGTGCCGCGGAAGTCCTCGTGACCCCCGACCGGAGTGAAGGCCGACCCGGCCAATAGTTTAGAGCCCCGTCGTCCCCATACGGCGGGGTTTCCTTTTGGCGGGGCGGATACTGCCCGCATTGTTTGTTGCAGGAGGCGACGATGGCCGAACCGGACTGGCTGAGATGGTCGCGGGATTTGCAGGCGATTGCCCAGAGCGGGCTGACCTTCGCCAAGGATGCCTACGACCGCGAGCGGTACGAGATGCTGCGGGTGATGGCGTCGCAGATCATGGCCACGCACAGCGGCGTCGATGCGGACTGGATCGAGGACCTGTTTGCCGGCGAGACGGGCTATGCGACGCCGAAGGTCGACGTGCGCGGCGCAGTCTTCGACGAACGCGGTCGCGTCCTGATGGTCCGCGAGGTGGCGGATAGCGGACGATGGACGCTGCCCGGCGGATGGGCCGACGTCAATTTCTCGGCCGCCGAAAACGTCGTGAAGGAGGTTCGCGAGGAGAGCGGCTTCGAGGTGCGGGCCCGAAAACTGGCCGCGCTCTGGGACCGCACGCGGCAGGGGCATCCCGACAGGGTCTTCTCCTGCAGCAAGGCCTTCTTCATCTGCGAACGAGTCGGCGGCGCGGCGACCACAAGCCTCGAGACCTCGGAGATCGGATGGTTCGCTGAGGACGAACTGCCGGAAGACCTATCGCTCAGCCGGGTTCTGCCGCAACAACTTCGGCGCATGTTCGACCATTGGCGCGAACCCGATCTGCCGACCGAGTTCGACTGATCGGGACCATCGTCTGAGGCGGGATCGGAGGCCCCGGAAACGGCTCAGGCCAGCGCCTGCCGGATCTTCTCGGCCTGCTCGGCCAGCATGTCGTTGTCGGCCATGCCGCCGCCGTGCTTCTTCAAGTCCACCCCCGCGTAGCGAGGAATCACATGGAAGTGCAGGTGGAAGACCGTCTGGCCCGCCGGCTCCTCGTTGAATTGGCAGACGAAGACGCCATCGGCCTCAAACGCTGTCTTGGCCGCCCGCGCGAGTTTGGCGACGACCGGCATGACCCGGGCCAGCGTCTCGTCGGAGGCGTCGAGCATGTTGCGCGACGGGGCTTTGGGAATCACCAGGCAGTGGCCCTCGGACTGCGGCATCACGTCCATGACGGCCAGCGCCGCATCGTCCTCATAGAGCTTGTGGCTCGGGATTTCGCCGCGCAGGATTTTCGCGAAGATGTTGCCGTCGTCATAGGTCTGCATGGGAAATCGTCCGGTTGGTGCCTGTGAGCCCCAAGTCTAGGCGTTCGTGGCCGCACAGGCCAGGGCTCAGCCCTCCTGGTCGCCGTTGCCTTTCCGGTATGGGGTATGTTCGCCGAGACTATCGGTGAGGTCCGCGATGTCCTCGCGCTCGCGCTCCAGATAGTCCTCGATCGCGGCGCGCAGGCCGGGATGCTCGATATAGTGGGCGGAGTGTGTGGTCACCGGCTCATAGCCGCGAGCCAGCTTGTGCTCGCCCTGCGCACCGGCCTCCACCAGCGCCAGCTTGTTGGCGATCGCGTAGTCGATGGCCTGATGGTAGCAGAGCTCGAAATGCAGGAACGGGTGGTCCTCGACGCAGCCCCAATAGCGACCGTAGATGGTGTCGCGGCCGACGAAGTTGAGGGCGCCGGCCACATAGCGTCCGGCATGCCGCGCCATCACCAGCAGGATCTGGTCGCCCATCCGCTCGCCGACGATGCTGAAGAAGCGGCGGTTGAGGTAGGGGCTGCCCCATTTGCGGCTGCCGGTATCCATGTAGAACTCGAAGAAGGCATCCCAGGCGGCCTCCGTCAGGTCCTTGCCAGTCAGCCATTCGACGTCGATGCCGTCGGCCAGCGCCTCGCGTCGCTCCTTCTTCAGTGCCTTGCGTTTGCGCGAGGTCAGAGTGGCGAGGAAGTCGTCATAGGACGCATAGCCGCGATTGACGAAGTGGAACTGCTTGTCGGTCCGGTGCAGGAAGTCGCGCGACCGCATGGCGGCAAGATCGTCGGGCGTCAGGAATGTGGCATGGGCCGATGAAAGCCCGAGCTTGCCGGTATAGGCCTTGATCCCCTCGCAGAGCGCCAGCCGGCGAAACTCGGCGTCGGGCTCGCTGCCGACCAGCAGGCGCGGCCCCGTCGCCGGAGTAAAGGGCACCGAGATCTGCAGTTTCGGATAATAGCGCCCGCCCGCCCGCTCGAAGGCGTCGGCCCAACCCCAGTCGAAGACATATTCGCCCTGGCTGTGGGTCTTCAGATAGGCGGGAGCGAGCGCGATCGGCGTTCCGTCGCCGCGTTCCAGGATCAGGTGCTGAGGCAGCCATCCTGCGCGACGCCCGACGCAGCCGCTATCCTCCAGCGACGCCAGAAAGGCGTGCTGTACGAACGGATTGTCCGGCCGCCCGTGGCAGGACCCCGCCGGCGAGGTGGCGGCCATCCGATCCCATGTTTCGGCGGAAATGTCGGCGATCTTGTCGGCAACGCGCACCGACAGGACACCATCGGAGGATCCGTCGGCGGCTGTGGAAGATTGATCTGTCTTCATCAAGAGCAAGCTACCGCTGCCGAAGCAGCGGGCAAGTCACAACCTGTTGCACTGCAGCGCCGCGATGGGATGAGGCTCAGGGCCCGGGCCGTAAGCCCTCGAACGTCATCTGGTCGGCATGGGCATTGCTCACGGCCACGTCCTGCGGCGTGCGGACGGTCCAGCAGATGACCGGCAGCTTCTCATCGTCGCGAACCCAGGAGATGAATGGGTTCGGCAGATGATGGACGTTGTAGGAAACGAAGGAGCAGCCGCGTTCGAACACCCGGCGATGGCGGGCAAATTCCGCCGGCGCCGTTCCCTCCGCCGTGAGCCCGATGGGGCAGGGCGGGTGCGCGGCGAGCGCCTGGGCAATCAGCCCCTCGTCGAACGACATCAACGCCAGCGGGCCGCCATAGCCGGCGACGAGCGGCAGGAGCGTCGCCAGGAAATGGGCATCGTTGGTGGCGCTGTCGCTCTTCATCTCGATGACCAGCGGCACGGCGCCGGCAACGAGGTCCAGAAGATCGGTCAAGGAGGGGATGTGATCGGCCGTGCCGCCCACGGCGATCTTGGCGAGTTCGCCCGCCGTCCGGTCGCAGAGCCGCCCCGTTTCGTTGGTCACGCGGTCGAGCGTGCTATCATGGAAAACGACGGGGACGTCGTCGGCCGACAGGTGAACGTCGCATTCGATCCCGAAGCCGGCATCGCGCGCAGCCCGAAACGCCGACATGGTGTTTTCCCAGACGGTCTGGTTGCCATCGTGCAGCCCACGATGGGCGATCGGCCGCCGGGTCAGAAAGTCGAGCGAGCCTTTGAAGGCGGCCGACATGTCAGTCGACCTCGAACAACGCTTCGATTTCGACCGCAGCGTCGAGCGGCAGAGCCGGAACGCCAACGGCCGAACGGGCATGGCGGCCCTTGTCGCCGAGAATCTCCACCAGGAAATCCGAGGCGCCGTTGGCCACCTTGTGCTGCTCGACGAACTCCGGCGCGCTGGCGACGAAGACCGACAGCTTGAGCAAGCGCTGGACACGGTCGAAGCCATCGAGCGCCGCCTTGACCTGGGCGAGGATGTTGATGGCGCATAGGCGGGCGGCGCGCTGGCCCTCTTCGAGAGAGACGCCGGCCCCGAGCTTTCCGGTGACGGCGAGCTGCCCGGCTTCCATCGGAAGTTGACCGGATAGCTGCAGTGTCCGGCCGAACGTGATGGCGGCCACGTAGTTCGCGGCCGGGGCAGCCGCCTGTGGCAGCTCGACACCACAGGACGCGAGACGATCTTCGATGCTGTCGGTCATTCCATTTCCCTCGTTCCGATCGTTGGGATTGCGTGTTAGCACGTTGTCGGGTCTTCGGTCGCCTGTCGGCCGCTCGCATTCGAAGGAAATTGCATCGCATGCCGCCTCGTTTCGTTCTTCCGGCCGCCCTGGTCTCGATGCTCGTTCCGTCGGCGGCCAGCGCGGGGCCGGCGATCGCCTCGCACCGGGCCGTCTACGACCTGACGCTGGCGCAGCAGGGTCAGGACATCATCGACGCACAAGGCCGGATCGCGCTCGAACTGCACAACAGCTGCGACCACTTCGACCTGAACTACCGTTTCGTCGCAAGATTCGTCGAGGATCAGGAGATGATTCTCACCGATCAGCGGACGACCTCGCGAGAGACCATGGCGGGCGACCGTTTCGAGTTCACCACACAGGCCTTCGTGGACGGCGTGCAGCATTCGGTGACGAAGGGCGAAGCGGTGAACGACGGCAATGCAACACGCGTCGAGCTGGAGGAGCCTGCGGCGCAGACTTTCGAGCTGCCGCTGTCGGTGTTTCCGATGAAGCATACGGTCGAACTGATCGAGCAGGCCGAGATGGGACGCCGTATCGTCGAGGTGCCGATCTTCGACGGAGACCAGGATGCCAATCAGCTGCTGACCAGCACCGCGATCATCATCCCGGACGCCACGCGCGATGCCGAAACGGCGGGCCGGTCCGGCCCCAAGCCGGACAGCAAGCAGGCGACGGCTCAGACGAAGCCCGACGGCGGCGACGCCAAGGGCAAGCAGGCCATACGGTCCGCGCTTGCCGGCCTGAAATCCTGGCGCGTCAGCGAATCCTACTATTCCGCCGACAGCAACGAGGACGGGATGCCGATCTTTCGGACCGCCTACCGGCTCTACGAAAACGGCGTGTCGGACGAACTCCTGCTGGACTATGGCAGCTACGCCCTCGAGGGCGGTCTCTCGACGCTGGATTATCTCGACGCGCCGGCCTGCCCGTAGCCGCCCTTTTCAAACCGGCTTTCCATCGCCATATCAGCGGCCGCGTCCTTGCCCATTGGCGATTGATGGTGTAAGGGGCGCGCCATTCCACACACGGAGACCGGGATCGACGCCTGATGGCGACTATCCCACCGGTGGCGGCATCCGGCCGCTTCGATCCGTGGAGGCTTAACCGGTAAAGGACACCATCGATGGCTCTGCCAGACTATTCCATGCGCCAGCTTCTGGAAGCCGGCGTTCACTTCGGCCACCAGACCCACCGCTGGAACCCGAAGATGTCGCCGTTCATCTTCGGCGCGCGCAACAACATCCACATCCTGGATCTGGCCCAGACGGTGCCGATGCTGCACCAGGCGCTCCAGGCGGTCAGCGACACCGTAGCCTCGGGTGGCCGCGTTCTCTTCGTCGGTACCAAGCGTCAGGCTTCCGAGATCGTCGCCGAAGCGGCACAGCGCTCGGCCCAGTACTTCGTCAACGCCCGTTGGCTCGGCGGCATGCTGACCAACTGGAAGACGATTTCGCACTCGATCCAGCGGCTGCGCAAGCTCGACGAGTTGCTCGCCGGCGAGGCGCAGGGCTTCACCAAGAAGGAGCGCCTGACGCTGCAGCGCGAGCGCGACAAGCTCGAACGTGCTCTCGGCGGCATCCGCGACATGGGCTCGGTGCCCGACATGATCTTCGTGATCGATACCAACAAGGAATCGATCGCCATCGACGAAGCCAAGCGGCTGCGCATTCCGGTGGTTGCCGTCGTCGACTCGAACTGCGATCCGGCGCGCATCGATTACCCGATTCCGGGCAATGACGATGCGGCTCGCGCGATCACGCTCTATTGCGACCTGATCGCCAAGGCGGCCATCGACGGCATCGCACGCCAGCAGGGCGCCCTGGGCGTTGACATCGGCGCGATGGAAGAGGCTCCGGTCGAGCCGGCCATGGAAGAAGCGCCGATCGTGTCGGAAGAGGCGGCCGCTGCGGATCAGGCTGCGGCAGAAACCCCGGCTGCCACCGAAGAGGCACCGGCCGCTACCGAAGAGGCGGCGGCGAGCTGATCGCCCATTCGCCGTCTTCGGCTCCGTCGACGACGGCATCGGATCGGATGCGTTTCATCCCTGTGTCATATCCCTGGCGCACCTCTCCGGAGTGTGCGCCTCTTGATGAAAGAAGGTCTAGGTCATGAGCATTTCTGCTTCGACGGTTAAGGAGCTGCGCGAGAAGACCGGCGCGGGAATGATGGATTGCAAGGCCGCGCTCACCGAGACCGGTGGCGACATGGAGGCCGCAATCGACTGGCTGCGCAAGAAGGGCATCGCCAAGGCCGACAAGAAGTCGGGCCGTACGGCGGCCGAAGGGCTGGTCGGCGTCGCATCGGGCGACAGCAAGGCGATCGTCGTCGAGGTCAACTCCGAGACAGACTTCGTGGCGCGCAACGACGCCTTCCAGGGTTTGGTTCGCGACATCGCCCATGCCGGTCTGGAGACGGACGGTTCGACCGAGGCTGTGGCCGCGGCGACCTATCCCGGCGGCTCCAAGACGGTCGCCGACGTGGTTCGCGATGCGATCGCCACGATCGGCGAGAACATGGGGCTGCGCCGCGCGGCGATGCTGAGCGTCGGCGAAGGCGTGGTTGCGACCTACGTCCACAATCAGGTGGCGGAGGGCCTCGGCAAGATGGGCGTGCTCGTCGCGCTCGAATCGGCTGGCGACAAGAACGCTCTGACCCAGTTCGGGCGCCAGGTGGCGATGCATGTCGCTGCGACCAATCCGCTCGCCCTGACGGCGGAGGATGTCGATTCCGCGACGGCCGAACGCGAAAAGGCGATCTTTGCGGACCAGGCCCGCGCCTCCGGCAAGCCGGACACCATCATCGAGAAGATGGTCGAGGGACGTATGCGCAAGTTCTACGAGGAGGTGGTCCTCCTGAAGCAGAACTTCGTCATCAACCCGGACCTGACGGTGGAAAAGGCGCTCGCCGAGGCCGAAAAGGAGTTCGGCGCTCCGGCCAAGATCACCGGCTTCATCCGGTTTGCCCTGGGTGAAGGCATCGAGCGGGAAGAGAGCGATTTCGCGGCCGAGGTTGCCGCGGCTGCCGGCAAGAAGTAACCGGTAGCTCGAACCGAACTGCGCTGGGCGCCCGCGTGACAATCGGGCGCCCTTATTGTATCGCAAGCCGGCACTGGACAAGGTGAAGCATGACGGCGGAACTTCGCTACAAGCGTGTCCTTCTCAAGGTTTCCGGCGAGGCCCTGATGGGCCACCAGGGCTTCGGCATCGACGTCACCGTCGCCGATCGGATCGCAGGCGATATCGCCGAGGTTCATCGGCTCGGCGTGGACATCTCCATCGTCATCGGCGGCGGCAACATCTTTCGCGGCGTCGCGGTCGCCTCCAAGGGCGGCGATCGGGTGACGGGCGACCACATGGGCATGCTCGCCACCGTGATCAACGCGCTGGCGTTGCGCACTTCTCTGATCAAGCTCGGTGTGGACGCGATCGTCCTGTCGGCCATCGCCATGCCGGAGATCTGCGAAAGCTTCTCACAGCGCGCGGCGCTCGCGCATGCCAGCGCCGGGCGCGTGGTGATCTTTGCCGGCGGCACCGGCAATCCGTTCTTCACCACCGACTCCGCCGCCGCCTTGCGCGCCGCCGAAATGGGCGCGGACGCGCTGTTCAAGGGAACGCAGGTCGACGGCATCTACAGCGACGATCCCAAGAAAAATCCGGCGGCCGAGCGCTATGATGCGCTCACCCATGAGCAGGTTCTGAGCCAGGGGCTGGCGATCATGGATGTGGCGGCCATCGCGCTGGCCCGCGACAACGGCATTCCGATCGTTGTCTTCTCTATCCACCAACAGGGAGAGTTCGCCCGGATCCTGAAAGGTGGCGGCCTCGCAACCATCGTTTCGGACTGATTTTCGTTTCGACTGATTCCGGGCGACGCTCGAGGGAAGGAAAAAGACCATGACTGATTTCGACTTCAAGGCACTGAACCGCAGGATGGAAGGCGCCGTTTCCTCGTTTCACGGCGACCTGTCCGGTCTACGCACCGGACGCGCTTCCGCCAGCCTGCTCGAGCCCGTCGTCGTCGAGGCCTATGGCAGCCCCATGCCGCTCAACCAGGTTGCGACGATTTCGGTGCCCGAGCCGCGCATGATCGCCGTTTCCGTCTGGGACAAGTCGATGGTCGGCAAGGTCGAGCGCGCCATTCGCGACAGCAACCTGGGTCTCAACCCCATTACCGATGGAACGACGCTGCGTGTTCCGATCCCCGAGCTCAACGAGGAGCGCCGTAGGGATTTGGTAAAGGTCGCGCACCAATATGCCGAAAATGCGCGCGTCGCCGTTCGCCATGTTCGACGCGACGGGATGGACACGCTGAAGAAGATGGAGAAGGATGGTGAAATCGGTCAGGACGACAGTCGGCAAATGTCCGACCGCGTCCAGAAGATGACCGACGACACCATCGCCGAGATCGACAAGACGCTTTCCACTAAGGAAAGCGAGATCATGCAGGTCTAGAAGGCGGGTTCATTCTCGACCATCGCGGCGAATAGAACACGAGAGGGCGATTAGGTGCGGATTCCCCAACACGTCGCCATCATCATGGACGGCAATGGGCGCTGGGCCAAGGCCAGAGGGTTGTCGCGCAGCGCTGGCCATCGCCGTGGCGTCGAGGCTGTGCGCGAAACGGTGCGCGCGGCCGGAGAGCTGGGCATCTCCTACCTGACCCTGTTCGCCTTTTCGTCGGAGAACTGGCGCCGTCCGCAGGACGAAGTCGACGAGCTGATGGGACTTCTCAAGTTCTTCATCCGCCGCGACCTCGCCGATCTGCACAAGCAGGGCGTCCGAATCCGCGTCATCGGTGCGCGGGACAATCTAAAGCCGGACATTCGCGGCCTCCTGGAGGAGGCCGAGAGCCTGACGCGGGACAATCAAAAGACTACGCTGGTCGTGGCCTTCAACTATGGCGCCCGGGACGAAGTCGCACGGGCGTTGCGGCGCATCGCCGAGAAGCTGGCGTCCGGCGAGATCTCGCATGATGCGCTGACGGCGGAATGCGTCGACGCCCATCTCGACACTGCCGGGATCCCCGATCCCGATCTGATCATCCGCACCAGCGGCGAACGACGCCTGTCGAACTTCCTGCTGTGGCAGGCGGCCTATTCGGAGTTCGTGTTCCTGCCGTGCCTCTGGCCCGATTTCGATCGCCGCACCTTCGAGGATGCCTTGCGGGAATATGCCGGGCGCGACCGGCGCTATGGCGGCGTGTCATGCGAAATCGCGTCTTGATCTCCGTCGTCGGACGAGGCGCTGATCTCGTCTTTCGGCCGATGGTGAGATAGCGGATGCTGGCGACGGGAGGAGGCGGCAGCGAGCCGCAGCGCCAGGGCGACCGAGCTCCGCCGAGCTTCGCGGCGGGGTCGCCGGTGCAGGGCTCGGCGTCGCGGGGGCAGTCCTGGACCGACCTGCGCGTCCGACTGATCTCCGCCGTTCTTTTGGGTGCCGCAGTTCTGGGTCTGACGATCCTGGGCGGTCTCGCGTTTCGCATCCTCTGCCTGGTCGCCGCCGTCATCGTGTTCGACGAATGGACGCGCATAACGCGCGCCAAGGCCGACGCCGGCCCGCTTTATCAGGTCGCTCGGCTGATCCTCGTGGCGGCCATGGCAATCTTCGTGCTCGGTTTCGAGATCGCGGCGTTTTGGATCATGGCTGCCGCCGTGTTGTTCGGCATCGTGGCGGATTGGCGCGCAAGGCGCGCGGGATGGGCGCTGGGCGGCCTGTGCTATGCGGCACTGACGGCGGTCCCGCCGGCCATGCTGCGCGGCGTCGACGCGACCGGATTGGCGGCGATCGGTTTCGTCATCTGCGTCGTCTGGTCGACCGACATCTTCGCCTACTTCACCGGCCGGACATTTGGCGGCCCGAAGCTGATGCCGAAAGTGTCTCCCAAAAAGACCATGTCAGGAGCGGTCGGCGGATTGTTGGCGGGCGTTTTACTGGGCGTCGGCTATCATTGGCTGGTCGCGGGCACGACGACGGTTTCGATCGTGCTCCTGGCGGGGCTGTTGTCGATCGTGGGCCAAGCGGGTGATTTGTTCGAATCGTGGGTAAAACGCCGCTTTGGCGTCAAGGATTCCGGGCGTATCCTGCCGGGCCACGGCGGCCTGCTGGATCGAATCGATGCATTGATCGTCGCGCTGGCGGTGGCGCTGATCATCGGCCTCTTGACGGGCGGCCTGGAACACCCGGCGGCGGTGTTCGTCTGACCGTCGCGCCGGACTGGACACCGGCCTCAAAAAGGCCCGGCTGCGGTCTGATAGCGAAGAATGCGCCACACCGTGACACCGCCTTCTGAAGCGGGATCCCGGGACGAAGGAAGGTCGAGAAAGGGACGTGCCGATGGATCTGTCGTCAAGCCTCGGAGCGATTTGGGATGTGGCCTTGATCAAGGTCGTCCCGTTTCTCTTCGTGCTCACGATCATCGTGTTCTTTCATGAGCTGGGCCACTTCGTCGTCGGTCGTCTCTGCGGCATCAAGGTCCTGGCCTTCTCGATCGGCTTCGGGCCGGAGCTCGTCGGGTTCAACGACCGAAGCGGCACGCGCTGGAAGCTGAGCGCCATCCCGCTGGGCGGCTACGTGAAGTTCTTGGGCGACGAGAACGCCGCCAGCGTGCCCGACCAGGACGCCGTGTCGCAGATGGCGGAAGAGGAACGCGCACAGGCCTTCCCCGCAAAGAGTGTCGGACGGCGCGCTGCCACGGTGGCAGCTGGCCCCATCGCCAACTTCATCCTGGCGATCGCGATCTTTGCCGGCGTCGCCTATTTCAGCGGTCGCGTGGTGGGCGATCCTGTGGTCGCATCCGTCCGACCGGATTCGCCGGCCCAGCAGGCGGGCTTCCAGCCAGGCGACCGGATTTTGACGGCCGATGGCGAGGACATCGACTATTTCAGCGATCTTCAGCGATATGTGTCGAGCCGTGCCGACGTGCCGATTACGGTCGTCGTCAAGCGCGGCGACGATCAGGTGACGTTGACGGTGACACCGCGCGAGGAAACGCAAACCGACGAATTCGGCAACGAACTGACGATGCCCGTCATCGGTATCGTGGCCGACGCGCAGAGCGCCGGGTTCCGGGTCGAGAAGCAGAGCCTCGGCCAAGCCATGCACTATGGCGTCTCCCAGACCTGGTTTGTGACGTCGCAGACCGTCCGCTTCATCGGCGGCATCTTCAACGGCACCAACGGCACCGACCAGATCGGCGGGCCGATCCGGATTGCGCAGGTATCGAGCCAGGTTGCCACGTTGGGCTTCGCTCCGCTGCTCCATCTTGCGGCGCTGCTGTCGGTTTCGATCGGCCTTTTGAACCTGCTTCCCGTCCCGATGCTGGACGGCGGCCACCTGCTGTTTTTCGGAGCCGAGGCCGTCAGGGGGCGGCCGCTCAGCGAACGAGTCCAGGAAATCGGCTTCCGGATAGGTCTCGCTTTGGTCATGCTCCTCATGGTATTTGCGTTCTGGAATGATCTCTCGGGGCTCACCTGAGAGCGAGGGGATGCACGTTGAGGGTTGGTTAACCAACTTCGCTCGTGTCAGTGACTGTGGTGCAACGGTTTACCGATTCCTAAACCGGCGCGCTTCACTTTGCTTGAACGGGCTGCCAAACCCGATAAAAGGGCTGAAAGTGTCCGGGCGCCTCGATAGAAAGGCGCGGACAATGGACGATAGAATGGTGGGACCCATGACGGCTGGATCGAAGCTTCTAAACACACTGTCAGCGGTTGCGCTTTCTTCGACGGTCTTTGGAGGTGCCCTGGCGGGTAGCCTGCTCGTCGGCAGCGGAGTGGCGCAGGCGGCGCTGGTCAACCGTATAGACGTCCGGGGCAATCAGCGCGTCGAAGACAGCACGATCCGCAGCTTCATCTCGATCAAGCCCGGCCAGAACGTCGGCGACGCGGAAATCGATGCGGCAGTCACCCGGCTGTTTTCCACCGGGCTGTTTGCCGATGTCCGCATCGCGCAGAACGGCGGAACTTTAGTCGTCGATGTCGAGGAAAACGAGATCGTCAATCAGGTGTTGTTCCAGGGCAACTCCAAGCTCAAGGACGATCAGCTCGAAGCGGTGGTGCAGACCAACCCGCGCGGCGCCTTTTCCCAGGCGACGGTCCAGGCCGACGTGGACGCCATCCGCGAGGCCTATTCGAAGATCGGACGCAGCGACGCAGTGGTCAGTTATCGGACCGTGTCGGTGGAAGGGAATCGCGTCAATGTCGTCTTCGACATCCAGGAAGGCGACCGCACAAAGATCGATTCGATCAGCTTCGTCGGCAACAAGGCTTTCAGCGACCGGCGGCTCAAGGAAGTGATTTCGCTGCGCGAGTCCGGCCTGCTGAGCTTCATCTCGCGCAACGACATCTACGACGAGGACCGGTTGCGCGCCGACGAGGAAGCGCTGCGTCGGTTCTATTACAATCACGGCTACGCCGATTTCCGCATCATCTCTTCCGTCGCTGACTTGGACGAGAATCAGAACAAGTATTTCGTCACCGTCACGGTGGACGAGGGCGAGCGCTACACGTTCGGCGACGTCACCATCGACAGCGCCATTCCGGGGGTCGACTCCGCATCCCTGACCTCGGAACTGAAGACGCAGGCCGGCGAGGTCTATAGCGCCAAGGACGTCGAGGACACGCTGGTCAACCTGACCAACCGCGTGGCCGAGAAGGGATATGCCTTCGCGCAGGTGACGCCGCGTGGCGACCGCGACTTCACCAGCCACACCATTGCGGTCAACTACGTGATCGATCAGGGCCCGCGGGCCTATATCGAACGCATCGAGGTGCGCGGGAACACGAAGACCCGCGATTATGTCATCCGGCGCGAATTCGACGTCTCGGAAGGCGACGCCTTCAACCAGGTTCTGGTGCAGCGCGCCAAGCAGCGGCTGGAGGAACTCGGCTTCTTCACCAAGGTGTCGATTTCGACGGCGCCGGGTTCAGAGCCGGATCGGGTGGTCGTCATCGTTGACGTGGACGAGAAGCCGACCGGTGAATTGTCTGTCGGTGGTGGCTACACGACCGGCAGCGAAGGCTCGGGCCCGGTTGCCGAAGTGGGCGTCACCGAGCGCAACTTCCTCGGTCGCGGCCAGTTCATCAAGGTATCCGCCGGTTTTGGCCTCGATTCTCGGACCTACAATCTGTCGTTCACCGAGCCCTATTTCCTTGGGCGGCGCCTGGCAGCGGGCTTCGACATCTATCGAACCGAGAACACCTCGGGTTCCTATGACATCGAGCGGACGGGCGGTGATGTCCGTCTTGCTGCGCCCATCACGGAAAGCCTGACCGCGCAGATCGCCTACAACTACAAGGAAGAGGTATTCGGCGACGACAACGGCACCAAGTACGATCAGAACGATGATCGCCTGGTCGACGCGGACGGGGATTATTGGAAGAGCACCTGCGCCAATCCCAACGGGCCGAACAACGAGGGTGCCGGCACCTATTCGGCTCCGCCCTATACCGATTCCGCGATCATCAACGAGGCGATCTGCGACAGCCCGTATCGGACCTCGTCGGTCTCCTATGCCTTGACCTACAACACGCTCGACAGCACGCAGATGCCGCGTGAAGGCTTCTACGCTCAGGCCGGACAGGAATTTGCCGGTCTCGGCGGCGATGCCCAGTTCATGAAGACCACCGGCAAGGCGTCCTACTTCACGCTTCTGTCGGAAGCGAACGACATCATTGGCCAGGTGAGCGGCGGCGCTGGCAACGTGACGGCGTTGGGCGGCGACCTGCGCGTGTTCGACAACTTCTTCAAGGGCCAGGACATCGTCCGCGGCTTCGACTCGAAGGGTATGGGGCCGCGGCAGGCCTCATTCGACGACGACTCCGAGCCGATCGGCGGCACCAACTACGTCAATGCCTCGGTCGAAGCGACCTTCCCGTTGCCTCTGGTCTCGCGTGACTTCGGCTTCCGGGGCGCGGTGTTCGCCGATGCGGGATCGCTGTGGGGGTCTGAATTCGAGGACGAAGACGGCGTGTTCGGCACGGATTTCTCGCTCCGCTCGTCGGCGGGCGTCGGCCTGATCTGGGCGTCTCCCTTTGGACCGCTGCGCGTGAACTATGCGCATCCGATCACCAAGGAAGATTACGACGAGACCGAGGAATTCTCGTTCGGTTTCTCGACGCGCTTCTGACAAGGACCGGCAACGGAGGCGGAAACGTCTCCGTTGGTTTGCCGATGACCCATACGGACTTCTTTGCGAGAGGCGAGGGGCTGACCCTCGCCGAGATTGCTGCTTTATGCGGCGGCTCGTTGAGCGCGGGAGCGCCTGCGGATCGCAAATTGTCTGGGGTGGCTTCACTCGCCGACGCCGGTGAGAGTGACCTCGGTTTCTTCGACAATCCGCACTATGAATGGGGCTTGGCGCAGTCTCGCGCTGGCGCCGTCATCCTGGCGCAACGGCACGCGAGCAAGCTGCCGTCGCATGTTCCCGGAATCTTTGCCAAAGACCCGCAGAGGGCCTTTGCCCTGGCGGGACAGGCGCTCTATCCGTCAGCGCTGGTGCCGCAGCCGCTGACGCGGTCGGGCGGCGTGGCGCCGACGGCCGCCGTCGACCTCTCTGCCGTGCTGGAAGACGACGTCATCGTCGAGCCGGGTGCTTTCGTCGGTCCAGGCGCGAAGATCGGCCGCGGCACGGTGATCGGGTGCGGCGCCGTCGTCGGCCCTGGGTGTCAGATCGGGCGGGATTGCCGGATCGGTCCCCAGCTCGCCGTGACCCATGCGCTGATCGGCAATCGTGTCATCCTGCATCCCGGCGTCAAGGTCGGTCAGGACGGCTTCGGCTATGCGATCGGCCGCGAGGGCATCGTGAAGATCGTGCAGATCGGCCGAGTGATCATCCAGGACGATGTCGAGATCGGCGCCAACAGCACCGTCGATCGGGGCTCGGTCCGCGATACGGTCATCGGCGAAAACACCAAAATCGACAATCAGGTGCAGGTGGCTCATAACGTCCATATCGGACGAAACTGCATCATCGTCGCCCAGGTCGCCATCGCCGGCAGCGCCACCCTCGGCGATCATGTGGCCATCGGCGGCCAGAGCGGCGTCAACGGTCACGTCACGATCGGTGATGGCGCCCAGATTGCCGCAGTCAGCAGCGTGGCCAGCGACGTTCCGGCAGGCGCACGCTGGGGAGGCTGCCCCGCCAAGCCGGTGCGCGAGTGGTTTCGCGAGATAACGATGGTTCGGGAGATGGCGAGTGCTCGACGAGGTTCGGGGAGAGAGAATGACTGAAACGACGACGATGCTCGAAGCCGTCGATATTCTGAAGATCCTGGAGCTTCTGCCGCATCGCTATCCGTTCCTGATGGTCGACCGGATTATCCGGATCGATGGCGACCGATCGGCGGTGGGCATCAAGAACGTGACGGCGAACGAGCCGCATTTTCTCGGCCATTTTCCGAACGCGCCGGTGATGCCCGGCGTTCTGATCATCGAAGGCATGGCGCAGACGGCGGGTGCCATCTGCACGCTGGCCACGGGGTCCGGCACGCCCTCGCTCGTCTATTTCATGACCATCGACGGCGCGAAGTTCCGTCGCCCGGTCGTGCCGGGCGATCGGCTGGAATATCACGTCCAGCAGATCAAGAAGCGCGCCAACATCTGGAAGTTTGCGTGTGAGGCTCGCGTCGACGAGACCAAGGTCGCCGAGGCGGTCGTCAGCGCGATGCTCGTTCCACGGGAAGGCGAATAAGGCCACCATAGCATGGCAACTCGAATCCATCCTTCGGCAGTCGTCGAGGACGGGGCGGAGATCGGCGACGACGTCGAGATCGGTCCCTTTTGTTATCTCGGACCGCAGGTTCGACTAGGCGCCGGATCGCGGCTGCGTTCGCACGTCGTGGTTTTCGGCAACACGACGGTCGGCGAAGGCGCCAATATCTGGCCCTTTGCGTCGTTGGGCCACGCCCCGCAACATCTCAAATATCGTGGCGAAGACACCCGTCTGGTGATCGGCAAGAATTGCCTGGTCCGCGAAGGGGTGACCATGAATGCGGGCACCGTTCAGGGCCGATCCGAGACCACGGTGGGCGACAACTGCACCTTCTTTGCCGGCGCGCATGTGGCGCACGACTGCATCCTGGGCGCCAACGTGACCCTGATCAACAACGTCATGTTGGCCGGCCATTGTGTGGTCGGCGACTATGCCATCATCGCGGGCGGCGCCGGCGTCCACCAGTTCACGCGGATCGGCCACCACGCCTATATCGGTGGCCTGGCCGCGGTCGAGGGCGATGTGATCCCGTTCGGGATGGTGATCGGCAACCGGGCCCATCTCACCGGCCTCAACGTCATCGGCATGAAGCGCGCTGGCATCGGTCGCGATGCCATTCGCAACGTGCGCAAAGCCTACCGGATGCTGTTTTCCGAGGACCTCACCTTCCGCGAAAACATGGACGAGGTGCAGGCCGAATATCCCGACGATCCCTTGGTGCAGGACCTTCTCAACTTCATCCGGGCCGGTGGAGATCGGGCGCTCTGCTTCCCCAAGGCATCCCGGCCAGCCTGACGAGGCGGAGATGGCGCCGGACTTCGACAGGGAGCCCCTTGGCGTCATCGCTGGCGGAGGTGCTCTGCCGGTCATCGTCGCCCAGCATGCCGCAGAGGCCGGCTGGTCGCCACTCATCGTTGCCGTCGGCGATGGCCGGCAGCACGATTGGTCCGCCTTCACCCACGCCGACATCTCGTGGAATCGCGTCGGCGACGCGATGGCCTATCTTCGCAGTCATAAGGTGCGTCGCCTGGTTCTTTGCGGGACCATCTCCGTGCGCCCCGACTTTCGATCGATGGTCCCGAGCCTACGCACGCTGGCACTGTTGCCCGAGATCCTGCGCCTAATGCGGGGAGGGGACGACACCCTGCTCCGGGCGTGTGCCCGGGCCTTCGGACGCCGCGGCTTCGAGGTAGTGGGCGTCCACGAGATCGTTCCCGAACTGCTGATGCCGGACGGCCTGCTGACCGCCAGAGGCCCGTCGCCTGCGGAGGAGAAGGCGCTGGCGCGTGCCTTCGAGGCTGCCGCCGGGCTCGGTCTTCTGGACATCGGCCAGGCCGTGGTGGCGTCGGCCGAACGGGTGATCGCACTGGAAGGCATCGAGGGCACCCGCGAGATGTTGCAGCGGGTCGCCGATCTCAGGCGCCGTGGCAAGATCGGCTCGAAGGAGGCCTGCGTTCTCGTCAAAAGCATCAAGCCGCAGCAGGATCGCCGCTTCGACCTGCCGAGCATCGGTCCGTCGACGGTCGCGGAGGCCGCTGCTTCCGGGCTTGGCGGCATCGGGCTGACGGCCGGAGGAGCCTTGATCATTCAGGCGGACGAGGTGGTCGCGGAGGCCGAGAGATACCGGCTTTTTGTGGTCGGACGCAACCCGGAAACGACAGGCTGAACGCGATGACCAAGGTTGCCTTCATCGTCGGTGAGGAATCGGGCGACCGGATCGGCGCTGACCTCATTCGTGCTCTGCGGACCGCGCTCGGCGACGAACTCGAGGTGGTCGGACTGGGGGGAGCCGCGATGCAGGCGGAAGGGCTCTCCAGCCTGTTCGACATCTCCGAGCTTTCGATCGTCGGCATCGGCGCCGTCGTTGTCCGGCTGCCCCAGCTTCTATGGCGGATCGAGCAGGCCGCGCGCGATGTGCTGCGCGAGAAGCCCGACATCTTGGTCATCATCGACAGCCCGGCCTTTTCGCATCGCGTGGCGAAGAAGGTGCGTGCTCGCGCTCCGGACCTGCCGATCGTCAACTATGTGCCGCCGACGGTCTGGGCCTGGCGTCCGCAACGGGCGGCCGACATGCGCGGCTATGTCGATCAGGTCGTCTCGTTCCTGCCCTTCGAGCCCGAAGTGCTGCGCGAACTGGGAGGCCCGCCCGCCATTTATGTCGGCCACCCGCTGGTCGCGGAACCGCATCTGAAGGCGATCATGGCGCGGATCGCGGACCGGGGCGCACGCATCCCGTCGGTGCCGCCGAGGCTCGTGATCCTGCCCGGCTCGCGGCGGGGAGAAATCTCCCGACTAAGCGACGATTTCGGCCGCACGCTTGCGCTTCTGAAGGAGCGGATGCCGGACCTGGAGGCGACGTTGCCCGCGCTGCCGCGGTTGCGCACCGCGATCGAAGAGCGGGTGAACGGCTGGGCGGTCAAGCCGAAGATCGTCAGCGGCGACGAGGCCAAATGGCAGGCCTTCGCGACGGCGGACGCGGCCCTGGCGGCGTCGGGAACGGTTTCGCTGGAGCTCGCGCTCGCGGGCGTGCCGATGGCGCTCGCCTATCGGCTCGATCCGGTCGGCTATCAGTTGCGGCATTTGATCACCGGCTGGACGGCCGCGCTGCCGAACTACATTGCCGGCCATCCGCTGGTGCCCGAACATTTCCACGAGTTCGTGCGGCCGGAGCTTCTGGCGCGCCGTCTGCAGCGCCTCTTGACCGACACGCCCGAACGGCGGGCGCAGATCGAGGGTTTCGCGGACATCCGCCGCAAGATGCATGTCGATCGGCCGCCGGGCGAAGCGGCGGCTGAAATCGTACTGGGCGTCATTCGACGCGACATGCCGCCAAGGCGATGAACGGCCCCGCTGGCGTGTGCCTTTGGGCATGGGGTGCCCAAACGTATGGCCCGCCCCGATTGCAAGCGATGATTGGGTGACGGCGTGACCAGTCTGCACAAACGTATCCGGCATGTCGGCACAATGGCCGCTGCCAAGATGGAGATCCGCGCAGCCCGATCCTCATAAAGGGGCCGGCCTCGAAGGGCCATTTTGCGCCGGAGGTTTTCGGGCTGCCGATCGACTGTCAGGCCATCTTCCTTTCACCACTCGCAGGTCGCTGCGTCCGGTGAAGTATTCGCCGGACGCATGGTCATCACGCCAGCATCGGCGCGGCGCGGTAGCTTCGTCCATGGCGGAGCAACGCCCAGACGGTGCGTGCCATCTTGGCAGCCAATGCGACGACGGCGACGTTGGGATGAGCGCGGGCGAGAAGCCCGCGCAGCCAAGCCCCGATCGCCGTGGCACTCCGCGCCAGCGAGGGCATGGCGGATCGCGCGCCTTGGATCAGCATCTTGCGAAGATACCGGCTGCCACGCTTGGTGATCCCGAGAAGCTTCGGCTTTCCTCCGGTGGTGGCCTGGCGGGGCACAAGACCCAACCATGCCGCGAGGTCGCGCCCCTTGTCGAAGGTCGCGGCGGCGCCGACCGCGGCCACCAGCGCGATGGCATTCAGCGCGCCGATGCCGGGGATGTCGATCAGCCGCCGCGCCCGCTCGTCGGTCCGGGCCATCGCTGCAAATTCGGCATCAAAGGCGGCGATGCGGCGATCCAGCTCGTCCCAGCGGGTCCGCATATCTCCGAGCAAAAATGCCATGCATGTACTCAGCCCGCCCGCATCGGGCTCCAGCAATTCGCCGAGCAGGCGGCGCAAGCGAGCGTGACCCTGCGCCACGACATGCCCGCGCTCCAGCAGAAGGCTCCTGATCTGGTTGGTCAGGGAGGTGCGTTCGCCGACCAGACGGTCGCGCACCCGATGCAGCGTCTGGACATCGAGCTGCTCCTCGCTCTTCAACTCGACGAAGCGCATGGTGGGCCGGGTTGCTGCTTCAGCGATCGCCTCGGCATCGCGGTCGTCGTTCTTCTGCGCCTTCACGTAGGGCCGCACATACTCCGGCGACATCAGCCGAACCTCATGCCCCAGTGCCAACAGCGACCGGCCCATGTGATGGGCGCCGCAGCACGCCTCCATCGCCATCACGCAAGGCTCCAGCCTTGCGGCGAAGGCGATCACCCCGTCGCGGCGCATTCGCCGTCGCACGACCACCGCCGCGTCCGCGTCGAGCCCGACGATGCTGCAGCTGTTCTTGCCCAGGTCGATGCCAAGGATCACTATGCTCATGGTCCGCTCCTTCCTTCTTGAACACCGACATCCCACACAGGCGTCGGCGGGAGGGGCGGGCCATCCATAAAGGGGGACGCCGGATTTCGGCAGGCAGGCTCCAGAAAAATTTAGGCCCCATAGGCGCGCTCGGTCAGCGATCTTGCAGGCGGGCAAGGAGACCGCGATAAAGGGTCAGCAATGTGTTCTCTTCCAGCAGCTTTTCGGCGTTCCAGGTCGCGACGGAGCAATAGGTCGTGCCGTCACGGCCAACGACGCGGCTTGAGAGATTGAACACGCCGATTTCCGAACCACCCTTATAGGCAAGATGCCGCCAGGCGCCGTGTTCGATCGGACCGGCGTTGATGCCAAGGCTCGGCAGATCGGCCGTCGCGTCGAGCAGGCGGCAAAGCTCTCGCGCCGTCATTTGCCACTCGATGCCGAGCGTCGGCGCGGCGATGAGATCGCCCAGGGCAGGCAAGGGCAGGTCGGCGATCTCTTCGAGGATGGCGCGGCGGCCGCCGGCATCGGCCCCGTGCCACCGGGCGCGCAGGTCGGTATTCGACCGGGCTTTCAGAACGAACGCCTCGCGCGTGGTCAAGAACGGGCTGTTTCGCGGCGAAACCGCTTCGACGGCTTCACGCCCGACCAGATGAATCAGCGCGTCCGCAGCGGTGTTGTCGCTAAGCGACATCATCAGATGCGAAAGGGTCGAGACGGTCAGGGGCGAACCGTCCGGCCAGTCCTGCAACTGGCCTGTCGGCAGGGACTTCCACGACGCGGAAAGGTCGACCGTCCGACCCCAGTCCAGCCGCCCAGCCTCGACGGCGCGCTCGACCGCCACCAGAACCGCAAGCTTGAAGGCCGATCCCACGGCCATCGGCGTCCCGGCTCGATGCTGCGCCAGCGGCTCGCCGTCGGCCAGGACCAGCAGCGACGTATCGCCGGGCAGCGAGGTGATCGCCGAGACCAGAGACTCGAAATCGCCGGTCGGCGTGAGCACACCAAACCAGAGACCGCTGATCCGCCCGTCGTCGCTCAGCGCGATGCTGGCACGAACCTCGGCGCGTTCGAAACGAAGGAGAAAACCGTCGCCATCTGGATCGATCGCCAGAAGCGCGCCGCCCTTGCGCTCCATGTCCGCAATGATCCGCTCGATATCGGCGGGGGCGACCTTGTCCAGGAAAACCGGCGCGAAATGGTTCGGATCGAGGCTGTCGCTGTGCAAGAGGGCGTCGAGCGCCTCCCGCTGCTTCGAGAGTTGAGCGGCACCGGCCGATGTCGTCGCCAATTGCAGGATTGCCCCCAACGCCAGGATCAACAGCAAGGTTCGCACGCCTAACTCTTCCAGAAAACGACAAGGCCGCGGCGCCGCCGCACTGCCATGATGCGAGCATGGGGCAGGCCGAGATGCAAGAAAGGGCGCCGTGGCGCCCTTTCCAACACATCATTCTCAAGGTCCGATCAGCGCTTTTCCATCGCCACATATTCACGCTGCGCCGCGCCGGTGTAGAGCTGGCGCGGGCGGCCGATGCGCTGGTGCGGATCCTCGATCATTTCCTTCCACTGCGCGATCCAGCCGACCGTGCGCGCGAGCGCGAAGAGGACGGTGAACATCGTGGTCGGGAAGCCGAGCGCCTTCAGCGTGATGCCCGAATAGAAGTCGACGTTGGGATAGAGCTTCTTTTCGATGAAATATTCGTCGTGGAGCGCGATATGCTCCAGCTCCATCGCCACTTCGAGAAGCGGGTCGTCGGTGACGCCGAGCTGCTCGAGCACCTCGTGGCAGGTCTTCTGCATGATCTTGGCACGCGGATCGTAGTTCTTGTAGACCCGATGGCCGAAGCCCATCAGCCGGAACGGATCGTCCTTGTCCTTCGCGCGGGCGACGAATTCCGGAATGCGGTCTTTCGTCCCGATTTCCATCAGCATGTTGAGCGCCGCCTCGTTGGCGCCGCCATGGGCGGGACCCCAGAGGCAGGCGATGCCGGCCGCGATGCAGGCGAATGGATTGGCGCCCGAAGAGCCGGCCAGGCGCACCGTAGAAGTCGACGCGTTCTGCTCGTGGTCGGCATGAAGGATGAAGATGCGGTCCATCGCCCGCGCCAGCACCGGATTGACTTCATACGGCTCGCACGGCGTGGCGAAGCACATGTGAAGGAAGTTCTCCGCATACGATAGGCGGTTCTGCGGATAAACGAAGGGCTGACCGATGTGGTACTTGAAGGCCATCGCGGCGAGCGTCGGCATCTTCGAGATCATGCGGATCGAGGCGACCATGCGCTGATGCGGGTCGGAGATGTCGATCGAGTCGTGATAGAAGGCAGACAGCGCTCCGACCGAACCCACCATCACCGCCATCGGATGGGCATCCCGGCGGAAGCCGGCGTAGAAACGCGACATCTGTTCGTGGATCATCGTATGGCGGATGACGCGACGCTCGAAATCCTCCATCTCTCGCGCGGTGGGCAACTCGCCGTAGAGGAGGAGATAGCAGGTCTCGAGAAAGTTACCGCTTTCGGCCAATTGCTCGATGGGATAGCCGCGGTGAAGGAGGATGCCCTCGTCGCCGTCGATATAAGTGATCTTCGACTCGCACGAAGCTGTGGAAGTAAATCCAGGATCAAATGTAAAGGCACCCGTCTGTTTATACAGAGACGAGATGTCGATAACCTCGGGCCCGATAGTTCCCTGCCGGACAGCGAAGTCGAACTCTTTGTCCCCAAAACCCAACTTGGCTGATTGATTCGACATATATCTCCCCTTCTTTAAAGGCCGCGACCGGCGGGCTGCGGAACAGAGCAACTTCCTGCCGATTGTGGATTATCGCAAAGCGTTGTCGGTAACAAGTTGTAGCAATCCGTGAGGCCGCGGGGCTCCTCCCGGATCAATAGATCAAGGTATCTAGGTCAGACCGCCTGGTCTTGTAGACGTGCCAGCGCCTCCTCGCGACCGAGCACGGCCAGCACGTCGAACACCCCCGGCGAGACCGTGCGACCCGTCAACGCAGCCCGCAGCGGCTGCGCCGCCTTGCCGAGCTTGAGGCCCTGCTCTTCGGCAAAACTGCGCACGATGCCTTCCAGCCCCTCTGCAGTCCATTCGGGAGCCGAGGTGAAATCCGGCAACAGGGCGTGCAGGATGTCGCGCCCACCGTCATCCAGGATCGCCTGGGCCTTCTCCTCCATCGCCAGAGGCCGCTCGGCAAACAGGAAAGCCGCCCCGTCGACGAGCTCGACCAGGGTCTTTGCGCGTTCCTTCAGCCCCGGCATGGCGGCGGCCAGAAGCTCGCGCACGGTTGCGTCCGGCCGCCGCTTCAGGATTTCGCCATTCGGCAGCACGTCGCGCTCGGACATCAGCGTCTCGACCAGATCCGCATCGCTGGACTGGCGGATCCAATGGCCGTTGATGGCTTCCAGCTTGGCGAAGTCGAACCGCGCAGCACCCTTGTTGATGCCGGTGACGTCGAACCAGGCGACCATATCCTGCGTCGTCATGATCTCGTCGTCGCCATGGCTCCAGCCGAGGCGAACGAGGTAGTTGCGCAGCGCCACCGGCAGGTAGCCCATGGCGCGATAGGCCTCGACACCCAGCGCGCCGTGGCGCTTGGAAAGCTTGGCCCCATCGGGGCCGTGGATCAGCGGGATGTGGGCCATCGCCGGAACCGGCCAGTCCATCGCGTTGTAGATCAGCGTCTGACGTCCGGCATTGGTCAGGTGGTCGTCGCCGCGAATGACCTGCGTCACGCCCATGTCGTGGTCGTCGACCACGACGGCCAGCATGTAGGTGGGCGATCCGTCGGAACGCAGCAGAACGAAATCGTCGAGATCCTTGTTCGGAAAGCGGACCTCGCCCTGCACCAAATCATGCACCACGGTCTCGCCATCGAGCGGCGCCTTGAGTCGCACGACCGGCTTGACGCCCTCGGGCGCCTCGGACGGGTCGCGGTCGCGCCAACGACCGTCGTAGCGGGGAGGGCGCTTCTCGGCGCGCGCCTTCTCGCGCATTTCCTCGAGCTCCTGAGGCGATGCGTAGCAGAAATAGGCCTTACCGCGGCGCACCAGCTCATCGACCACCTCGCGATGCCGAGGCGCCCGCTCGTATTGGGAAATGGGTGGCTCGTCGGCATTCAGCCCGAGCCAATCGAGCCCCTCGATGATGGCCTGAACCGCGGCCTCGGTGGATCGCTCGCGGTCGGTGTCTTCGATCCGGAGCAGCATTCTGCCGCCTTTGGCCCGCGCGTAGAGCCAATTGAAGAGAGCGGTTCGCGCACCGCCGATATGCAGAAAACCCGTAGGGGAGGGAGCGAAGCGGGTCACGACGCGGTCCGGCATGACGACTCCATGGGAATGAGAAATGAGGGCAGCCGATCTTTTTCGATCGGATTTGTCGTGCCGGTGTGTAGCATAGCGCTCGGCAGAGACAAGGCAGCGAACGCGCGGGATGAGTACGGCCGACCGCGATCTTTACGCATCGAGCACGGCCCGGCGCCGCAACGTGCGCGCCGGATGGGTCGACGCGGTCGGCGGCCATGACGATGCCGAGGCGACGGCCGATCCGGGCTGGTGGGCGCGCGCGATGGCGATCGAGGAGGCGGCGCGCTCCAGCTTTGCCCTGGCACCCATCGGCCTGATCGTCGGCGTGGTTCTGGTGCATGGCTTGGCGTGGCGCTGGCCGCCGCTGTTGGCGCTTGGGCTCGCGGTGCCCTGCCTTGCGAGTCTGCGGTGGACGTCCGGCGCGCCGCTGCGAAGCGGCTTGGCCCTGGTCGTCGGTTTTGCGCTTCTCGGCGTGGCTTTGGCCCAGTGGGAATTGCAGCGCACCGAGACGACGATCCTGTCCGGCGACGTCACCACCCGGATCGAAGGCACAGTCGTCTGGAGGGACCAGGACGAACGCGGCCGGATGCGCTATCGGATAAGGCTCGCCGATACGCAGCGTCCCCACCTCTCACGGCCGCCCGAGGAGGTCCGCATCCTGGTGACGAGCCGGCACGGCTTCTTGCCGCTGGGCAGCACCTATCGCGGCCTCGTGCGCCTGATGCCGCCGTCCGGCCCGGCCTATCCGGGCGGATACGACTTTGCCTTTTCGCCCTATTTCGAGGGGCTGGGTGCGTACGGGTTCAGCCTGGGTGCGCCGGAACCGGCATCAGACACGCTGCAGTCAAACCTTTCACTGCAGCTCATGCGCCTGCATCTCGGCATCGCCGAGCGCATTCGCTCGGTGTTGCCCGGCGCCACGGGCGGCGTCGCCGCGGCGCTGGTCACCGGTGAGCGGTCCGGCATTCCCGACACCGTCACCGAGTGGCTGCGCAAGAGCGGGCTCGCCCATCTGTTGGCGATTTCCGGACTGCACATGGCTTTGGCGGCGGGCTTTGCGATGACCCTGGTTCGCGCCTTGCTGGCGGCCATTCCTGGCTTGGCGCTGCGCTTTCCCGTCAAGAAATGGGCCGCCGCCGCCGCCATCGTCGTCGCCGCTGCCTATCTCGCCATCTCGGGCGCCAACGTGGCGACGCAGCGCGCCTTCATCATGCTCGGTGTCATGCTGCTCGCGATCCTCTTCGACAGGCCAGCCCTGACGCTGCGCAACGTCGCCATCGCGGCGCTGATCGTGATCGCTCTCGGCCCCCATGCCGTGATGACGGCGAGCTTTCAGATGTCGTTCGCCGCAACCACGGCGCTGGTCGGGGCCTATGGCGGCTTCGCGCGCTGGCGCGCCGCGCGATCGTCCCGGTCGAGGGGGCCGCTGCCGCTTTGGCGAAAGCTGATACTCTTTTTCGTCGGCATCGCCGCATCGTCGCTCATTGCGAGCGTCGCCACGGCGCCTTACGCAGCCTATAACTTCCAACGCCTCGCGCCGTTCGGCCTCGTCGCCAATCTCCTGGCGCTGCCGATCTTCAGCCTTTGGGTGATGCCGCTGGCGTTGTTGTCCGTGCTGGCGATGCCCTTTGGCCTCGACGCGCCGTTCCTGCATCTGCTGGCGATCGGACTGGATGCGATCTTCGCCATCGCGCACCTGACGGCCGACCATATGCCCGACGCGGCGAGCGGGATCGTCTCGCCGCTCGCCTTGGCGGTGCTGACGGCTGCTCTGCTGGTGGCGACCCTCTGCGCCAGCCGCCTGCGTTGGATCGCGGTGCCTTTGGCCGGCATCGGTTTGGCTTTGGCGCTGGCGACCGGCTCGCCGCCCGAATTGCTGATCTTCGAGGATGGCGAGGAGGTGGCCCTGATCGCCGAGGACGGCACTGTCTCCTTCCGCAAGGAGCGACCCAACGGGTTCGTCGCGGACCAATGGCTGCGCGCCTATGGAGGCGGCACGGCGACCGCCGACACCGGTTCGCCATTCGATTGCGAGGAGGCTTTCTGCCGCGCCGTCAGCCGCTCGGGACTGACGATCGTGTGGACCGACGACTACGAACTCACCGGGCGAGCCTGCGACGAGGCCGACGTCGCCATCGTCGCACGGGCGATCCGACTGGACGCCTGCCGCTCAGGCGCGCTTCTCGTTACGCTTAGGACACTGCGGCGCACCGGATCACTGGCTATTTCCCGCTCGCCGGCCACGGGCCGGGCGGAGATGCAGACGGCGATCGGCCCGGTTCCCGCCGAGTGGAACGCCCATCGGCTGGCGCCCTGGCCGGAATATTGGCGAAAGCCGGAGATTGCTGACGGCGAGGCCGGCAAATCCGAGGATTGAGAGCTTCGCCGATCGACCATCTCCAGGATCGATCCGAGCGCTGATGCTTGCCGGAGACGATGGCAGCCACACAGCGCTACGGCGTAGACCGATATCCGGCCTCGGCGGCAGGCAACGCGGTCTGGATCCTCGGCACGGTGGCCGAGGATGACGCTGTGAGGAGCCGTTACCTCACTCCGTGTCCGCGTTCCTGCAATAGAGCAAGACTATGGATGAGCCACGACGATATTCGTGCCCTCGGTCGACGGGCGGCGTTCTAGGAATAGCGGCGAATGAGCCCGATCAGCCGACCTTGTACCTTCACCCGATCCGAGCCGAAGATCCGCGTCTCATAGGCCGGGTTGGCCGCCTCCAGGGCAATGCGGTCGCCGCGTCGCCGGAAGCGTTTCAAGGTGGCTTCCTCGTCGTCGACGAGCGCCACCACGATATCGCCGGGCGTGGCCGTATCGGAGCGACGGATGACCACGGTATCGCCGTCGAGGATGCCGGCCTCGATCATCGAATCGCCCTTCACCTCCAGCGCATAGTGCTCGCCGCTGCCACCGATCATGTCGGCGGGGATCGGAATCGAATGAGTCGGGTGCTGGATCGCCGAGATCGGCACGCCGGCGGCGATCCTCCCCATGACCGGAACGCTGAGCGCCGCTCCGTCGCTCACTTCGACCGGCGCAGGGCGGCTCGGCCGGGCCAACGCACCGATGCGGGGCAGGGAGACGCTTTCGGCCTTGGGGGTCTGTGCCCGTCCTTCGATGACGCTCGGCGTGAAGCCGGTTCTCGCCTTGGCGGGCTCAGGCATGCCCTCCGGCAGCTTGAGCACTTCGAGGGCTCGGGCTCGGTTCGGCAGCCGGCGAATGAAGCCCCGCTCCTCCAGCGCCGTAATGAGCCGGTGGATTCCCGACTTCGAGCGCAGATCGAGTGCGTCCTTCATCTCGTCGAAGGAGGGGGGCACGCCTTCCTCCTTCAATCGTTGATGAATGAAGACCAGCAGATCGTGCTGCTTGCGCGTCAGCATCGCCGCGAATCCCTCCGAAAACAAAACCTGAACAAATCTAGCTGTTCTAGTTGTGTTCCGCAAGCGGAACTCGTCAGTCGAGGTCGACGTAGAGGCAGGGATCCCCCGCTTCGGCACGAGCCGCTTGAGCCGGCCGCATCAGCAGAGCCGAGGCGCGGGCATAGATCGACAGGAGCGAGGAGTCCTGCCGGTCCATCGGCGTCACGATCGCGCCGCCCTCTGCCGACAATTCCGATATGGAGCGCAGGAAGTTCGTGCGTTCGCTCGGATTGGCGGGCAGCGCCACGCCCGTGCGGCCCACTCGGGTCAAGGGTTCGGGTTGCCGGCCAGCCAACGCGCGCACCAACGGCCGCAGAAACACCGAGGCCGCCACCAGGCTCGATGCCGGGTTGCCGGGCAGCCCGATCAGCCGCATGCCGTTCAGCCGCCCAGCCATGATCGGCTTGCCCGGCCGCATCGCCACCTTCCAGAAATCGAGCGAAACGCCCTTCGCCTCGAAGACCGCACCGATATGGTCGTGATCGCCGACCGAAGCACCGCCGATCGTCACCAGAAGATCGATTCGCTCGTCGATCGCGCGATCGACGCAGGCGGCGATCTTCGCGGGATCGTCGGGGGCGATTCCATAGTCCAGAATCTCGCCGCCGGCGCGCCGGACGATGGCCGCGACACCATAGCCGTTGGATGCGACGATCTGAGCTGGACCGACCGGCTCTCCGGGTGCCACAAGTTCCGATCCCGTCGCCAGCACGGCCACTCGCGGACGCCGCCGCACCGTCAGAATGGGATGGCCGCCGCTTGCCGCCAGGGCCAGGGCACCCGGACGCAGCCAGGTGCCGACGGACAGCAGGATGTCGTCCTGAGCGAAATCGTTGCCGGCCGGGCGGATGTGCTGACCGGTAGACGGCGCCGCGGTGGCGCGGATCAGGCGATCGCCGAGCGTCTCGGCATTCTCCTGGATCAGGATGCTGTCGGCTCCGGCGGGCACCGGCGCGCCGGTGAAGATACGCACGGCCTGACCGCTGCCGACGGACCCGTCGAAAGCGCTGCCGGCGGCGGCCTCGCCGATCACCTCGAGCGACCGCGATAAATCGGCGAGATCGGCGGCGCGGACGGCGTAACCATCCATGGCCGACGAATCGAAATCGGGCTGGGTGCGGGTGGCGCGAAGCTCGGTGGCGAGAACGCGTTCGAGCGCGTCATGAAGGGCGACGTCTTCCGTGCCCGACGCCGGCTCCACGCCTTCGACGAGCTGGGCGACCGCCTCCTCGACGGAAATCATGATGTTATGCTCCTGCAGTCCAGGTTCCGGATTTGCCGCCTGATTTCTCCAGCAGGCGGATACCGGTGATGGTCATGCCGCGCTCCACCGCCTTGACCATGTCGTAGACGGTGAGGCAGGCGACAGAGACGGCGGTCAAGGCTTCCATCTCGACGCCGGTCTTGCCGCCGACCTTGACCGTCGCGGTCACGCGAAGACCGGGCAGGGCGGGTTCGGCTTCGAGGTCCACCTTCGCCGAATTCAGCATCAGCGGATGACACAGCGGGATCAGTTCTGAGGTGCGCTTGGCCGCCATGATGCCGGCGATGCGCGCGGCCGCCAGCACGTCGCCCTTGGCGGCCTGACCCGAGACGATCAGCGACAGGGTTTCGGGCGTCATCAGAACGAGCCCTTCGGCGCGCGCCACGCGCTGCGTTTCGACTTTTTCGCCGACGTCGACCATGCGCGCATGGCCGCTGGCGTCGATATGGGTCAGACCGGTCTCAGAGGCCTGGGGCGTATCCGTCATGCTGCGGCTCCCGCCTCGACGCCGGTCAGAAGCAGCCGGGTCGCGGCAGTGACATCGGCCTGTCGCATCAGGCTCTCGCCGACGAGAAAGGCGCGAACACCCGCGTCTGCAAGCCGCTGGCAGTCGCCGTGGGTGAAGATGCCGCTTTCGCCGACCAGCAGCCGGTCGTCGGGCACGAGCTTCGCCAAGCGCTCCGACACGGCCAGATCGGTATGGAAGGTCTTGAGATCGCGGTTGTTGATGCCGACCAGCGGCGAGCGCAGCTTCATCGCCCGTTCCAATTCGGCCTCGTCATGCACCTCGACGAGAACGTCCATGCCGAGACCGGCAGCCGTGTCCTCCAACTCCGCGGCACAGGCGTCGTCCACGGCGGCCATGATGATCAGGATGGCGTCGGCGCCCCAGGCGCGGGCCTCGACCACCTGATACGGCTCGAACATGAAATCCTTGCGCAGCGCCGGCAGCGACACGGCGTCCCGCGCGGCCGTCAGGAAGCTGGGATCACCCTGGAACGAAGGCGTATCGGTCAGCACGCTAAGGCAGGCGGCGCCGCCTGCCTCGTACTGCCTGGCGAGGATCGGCGGATCAAAATCGGCGCGGATGAGGCCCTTCGACGGGCTCGCCTTCTTGACCTCGGCGATGAGCGCGAAGCCGCCGTCGGCCTGCCTGCCTTTGAGGGCCTCGGCGAAGCCGCGGGGCGCGCTCTGCGCTTTCGCCCGAGCCTCGATCTCGCTCAGCGAGGTTCGCGCCTTGGCGGCTGCGATCTCCTGGCGCTTATAGGCTTCGATCTTCTTGAGGATGTCGGTCACTCGGTCGCCTCCGCCGCATCGTTGCTGACCGCGACCAGCTTGTCGAGGACGGCGAGCGCCGCACCCTGGTCGACGGCCTGTCGCGCCTGCTCGATGCCGTCGCGCAGGTCCTCGGCCCGGCCCGCCATCACCAGTGCCCCGGCGGTGTTGAGCAGCACGATGTCGCGATAGGGGCTCGGCTTACCCTCCAGGACCGCTCGCAGCGCGGCGGCATTCGCCTCGGCGTCGCCGCCCTTGATGCCGGCCAGGGGATGGCGTTCGAGGCCGACGGATTCCGGCTCGAGCGTGAACGTGGTGATCTGGCCGTCGGTCAGCGTCGCAACCTGGGTCGAGCCGCAGACCGTCATCTCGTCCAGCCCGTCGCCATGGACCACCCAGGCCGCTTCCGTCCCGAGGGCGCGCAACGTCTCGGCGATCGGCACCACCCATTCGGGAGCGAAGACACCGACCAGCAGGCGCCGGACGCCCGCCGGATTGGACAGCGGACCGAGCAGGTTGAAGACCGTCCGGGTGCCCAGTTCGACGCGGCTTGGACCGACGAAGCGCATGGCCGAATGGTGGGCCGGCGCGAACATGAAGCCGACATTGGCCTCAGTGATGCAGCGAGAGATCGCCGCCGGCTTCAGATCGACGTTGACGCCAAGCGCGATCAGCACGTCGGCGGCGCCGGAGCGGGAGGACAGCGCCCGATTGCCGTGCTTGGCGACCGGCACACCGCAGCCGGCCACGACGAATGCCGAGCAGGTCGAGACGTTGAGCGTTCCGGCATGATCGCCGCCGGTGCCGACGATGTCGATCGCCTCTTTCGGCGCCTCGACCGGCACCATGTTGGCGCGCATCACCGAGACGGCGCCGGCGATCTCGTCGACGGTCTCGCCACGCACGCGAAGCGCCATCAGGAAGCCGCCGATTTGGGACGGCGTGGCCTCGCCCGACATCAGGATCGAGAAGGCCTCTTCCGCCTCGGCGCGGCTGAGCGCCGCCCCGGCCGCGACCTTGCCGAGAAGAGGCTTGAGTTGTGTGCTCATCGCAGCATCCCCTGTGCCTGTTCGACGGCACGCGGATAGACGCGAACCGGATACTCGCCCTGCAGCAGCGCGATGTAGCTCTGGAACAGATCGTTCTCCATCGTGGTCGCCAACTGCTGACGCTGCTGCTCGGACACGTTGGACTGCGGATCGGCCGGCGGCGCGACCTGTTTCACCTTGATCAGGATGCGCGAATCGTTCGGCGCGGGAGCTTGGGCCGCCGTGCCGACGCCGCCCGAAAAGGCCGCCGTGGCGCCGGCCTGTCCCAGCTGGCTGACCGCCGTTTGCCGCGTCACCGCATCGGCCGAGGCCGGCTGCAGATCCGCGTCCGCGGCGATCGCGGCCAGATCCTCGCCATTCTGCAGCCGCTCGAGATAGGCTTTGGCCTTTTCGTCGAGCAGGCGCTGTGTCTCGTCCGCCTTCCAGTCCGTGACGACCTGATCCTTCACCTCGTCCAGGGTGCGGTCCCGAGCGGGATCGATGCTCTTGACGTCGTAGAAGACATAGCCGCTCTCGGCCTGCATGTTGATCGGCGGATTGTCCAAGCCCGGTTCGCTGTCGAACACCGCCGCCAGCAGATCGTCCTTGCCGGGCAGGTCGAGCGCCTCGCCGTCGGGCGTGCGGCCGGTGCGATCGATGGCGGCGACCGACTGGGTCGGAATGCCGGCTTTTTGCGTCGCCTCCTCGAAGGTCGCACCGCTCGCCCGGGCGTCCTCGTAGGTGTCGTAGGCTGCGAAGACGGCATCGGTGGCGCTTTCCAGGGCCAGTTCCTGGCGGATCTGCGGTTCGACCTCGGCGAGGGGGCGCACCGCCTGGGGCTCGATCTCCGTCACCCGCACCAGGGCCGGACCGAACATGCCGTCGACGACATCGCTCACTGCGCCCTGGTCGAGAGAGAACGCCGCTTCGGCAATGGCCTGGTCCGGCACGTCGCCGCGCGCCAGGAGCCCCAGATCGGCGTCCTCGATCGACCGGCCGGTTTCCTTGACGACATCTTCGAACGATGTGCCGCCGTCGATCTCGGCTCGGGCCGCGTCGGCGGCGTCCTTGTCCGGAAACACTACCTGCTCGATCCGCCGCTTTTCCGGCGTGGTGAAGCGCTGGGCATTGCGCTCGTAATCTTCCTTGACCTGATCCTCCGAGACCGCCTGCGGATCGGCGATCGTCGACGGCGTCAGCTCGGCATAGGCGAGCCCGCGATATTCCGGCGCCTTATAGGCCGCTTTCTTCTCGTTGAAATAGGCCTGTAGCGCCGCGTCGTCCGGGTTGGCCACTGGCTGCACCAGCGATGGCGGCAGCACGAGGTAGTCGACGGTCCGCCGTTCGCCGATATAGAGGCCGACCGCCGTCTCGACGGTCTGCGGCAGCATCGCTCCGTCGGCCACGGCCTCGACGATCTGGCCGCGCACCGCTGCGTTTTCTCGATTGCGGACGTAGGATTCCTCACTCAGCCCGACCGAGCTCAGGACCTGGCGAAACGCCTGACGCGAGAAGCCGCCCGTCTGATCGTGAAACGACGGATCCTCGGCGATCAGGCTGCCCAGCCGGCTTTCCGAAAGGCCGAGGCCGAGGCGGCGCGCCTGTTCGTCCAGAACCGCATCGGCGATGAGCTGGCTCAAGACCTGCTGATCGACGCCGAAGCCTTCAGCCTCTTCGCGGGTGAGGCGGCGCCCCATCTGCTGCGACAAGGCCGTCTGCGCCCGCTGATAGGCAAAGGCGTAGTCCTGGATCGGCACCTCCGTCTCGCCGGCGGTGACCACCGTGGTGGACGCCGTGCCGCGAAACACGTCGGCGATGCCCCAGATGCCGAAGCTGATCACCAGAATGCCGAGCAGAAGTTTGGCGACCCAGCTCGATGCGCCCTTGCGCAATGCGTTCAGCATTTAAAACCCTCCTGGCACACATGCCCGGCCTGCCCACTTGCCACGGCGGGACGCTTCGATCGTCCGTTCCGGCGCCGGAACGGAGAGCGGTCTCGCGCTCGCGCCGCCCGACAGGCGTCTAATAGAAAACCGAGGCCATTCAGCGCAAGGCGCGTCGATTGATTTCATGGGCGCTCCGGCGTAGGTCTGGCCCCGCATTCCGGCGGGAAAGAGGACGAGATGATGGCCGACAAGCAATTGATTGCGGGCAACTGGAAGATGAACGGGCTGCGCGGGCAGTTGGCCGAGCTGCGCCAGGTCGTCGAGGCTGCCCAGGGCGGTCTGGCCGGACGCTGCGACATTCTCGTCTGCCCGCCGGCCACAATCATTGGCGCCGCGCGCGAGGTTGCCGGCTCGGCCGTCGAGATCGGCGGCCAGGATTGCCACGCCGCCGATTCCGGCGCGCATACCGGCGACATCGGGGCGCCGATGCTCAAGGATGCCGGAGCCAGCCACGTCATCATCGGCCATTCCGAACGCCGCACCGATCACGGCGAAAGCGACGAACTGGTTCGCGACAAGACCGAGGCGGCCTGGCGCGCGGGCCTCGTCGCCGTCGTCTGCATCGGCGAAAGCGAGGCGCAGCGCGACGCCGGCGAGACGCTGGACGTGCTCGGCAGCCAGCTCGACGGATCGCTGCCTGATGCATCGACCGCCGCCAATCTGGTCATTGCCTACGAGCCCGTCTGGGCGATCGGCACCGGCAAGACGCCGACCGTCGAGGATGTCGCCGAGGCCCATGCCTTCATCCGCGAGCGCCTGACGAAGCGGTTCGGCGACGCGCAGGGCCGCGCGGTCCGCGTGCTCTACGGCGGTTCGGTCAAGCCCTCGAACGCCACGGAACTGCTGGCGGTCGCCAATGTGGACGGCGCCCTGGTCGGCGGAGCGAGCTTGAAGGCGGACGACTTCATCGCGATATGCGAGGCATCGAAAGGCGACTGATGCGCTGAAAGCTCTGTCCGGCAAGACAGTTTAGGCTTTCGGCTCGAAGGCGGTTGGAATGGCGGGCTGCGTCCTATACAAGGCGCGCGTCCTCATGATCGACGTTTGCGAAGAAATATGGAAACCATCCTCATCATCGTTCACCTGATGATCGTCCTGGCGCTCGTCGTCGTGGTCCTGCTGCAGCGCTCCGAAGGTGGCGCTCTGGGGATCGGCGGCGGGGGCGGCGGCCTGATGTCGGCGCGCGGTGCGGCCAATGCGCTCACGCGAACCACGGCGATCCTGGCGGTCGCCTTCTTCCTGACGTCGATCGCTCTCGGGATGCTCGCCGGCTACGGCGAGCGTCCGACCGATATTCTGGAGCGTCTGCCGGCCAACCAGCAGAGCGACGACAGCGGCAGCCTTCTGGATCAGTTGGGCGGTCTGCCGGCGGAGGACGACGATGCGGTTCCTGCCGGGGCGACTCAGCAGGCGCCGACGGAACCGCAGGCGCCGGCCGCTTCGCAGGAGCAGGCGCCCGCCGCCGCCGAGCCTTCGTCCGACGTTCCGGCCGGCGGCGCCGACCAGGAAGCCGCACCGGCTCCGGAAACCGATTCCGCTCCGGCGACCCAGGCTCCGGCGCAGAACGACACCTCCTCGGAGCCGACCACGGCTCCCGAGGACAATGGTACGACGACGCCGGCCCAATAACGGCTTCCGAAATTTTCTGGGGATGCGGGGCGCCGAGTGCGCCCCGACTTTTGTTTGGCCGGATTTTGGGGTGGCCAAAAAAGGCCGGAGCAGGTATCGGGAAGGTCCATGGCGCGATACATCTTTATCACTGGCGGCGTGGTTTCCTCTCTGGGAAAAGGCATCGCTTCGGCAGCTCTCGGAGCTCTTCTCGAAGCACGCGGATACCGCGTTCGCCTCAGAAAGCTCGATCCCTATCTCAACGTCGATCCGGGCACGATGAGCCCCTTGCAGCATGGCGAGGTGTTCGTCACCGACGACGGCGCGGAGACCGATCTCGATCTCGGCCACTACGAACGCTTCACCGGCCGACCCGCGAGCCGGATGGACAACATCACCACCGGCCGAATCTATCAGGACATCATCAGCCGAGAGCGGCGCGGCGACTATCTGGGTGCAACCATCCAGGTGATTCCGCACGTCACCGACGCGATCAAGAACTTCGTCCTCGACGGCAACGAAGAGTATGATTTCGTGCTGTGCGAAATCGGCGGCACGGTGGGCGACATCGAGGCGCTGCCGTTCTTCGAGGCGATCCGCCAGCTCGGCAACGACCTGCCGCGCGGCGGCGCGGTCTACGTTCACCTGACGTTGATGCCGTATATCCCGACGGCCGGCGAACTGAAGACCAAGCCGACCCAGCATTCGGTGCGCGAACTGCGCGCCATCGGCATCCAGCCCGACATCCTGATGGTGCGAGCCGACCGGCCGGTACCGGCCGAAGAGCGCCGCAAGCTCTCGCTGTTCTGCAACGTCCGCCCGTCGGCCGTGATCCAGGCGCTGGACGTGGCCACCATCTACGACGTGCCGATCGCCTATCACAAGGAAGGCCTCGACACCGAGGTGCTCGCCGCCTTCGGCATCGACCCGGCGCCCAAGCCGAATTTGAAGCGCTGGACCCAGGTGGTCGACAGCGTGCGCAACCCGGAAGGCGAGGTGACGATCGCCGTCGTCGGCAAGTACACCGGCCTCAAGGACGCCTATAAATCGCTGATCGAGGCGCTGCAGCATGGCGGCATCGCCAACCGGGTGAAGGTACGGCTCGACTGGATCGAGTCGGAGATCTTCGAGAAGGAGGATCCGACGCCCTATCTGGAGCGCGTCAACGGCATCCTGGTGCCGGGTGGCTTCGGCGAGCGCGGCTCGGAGGGCAAGATCCTGGCCGCCCGCTTCGCGCGCCAGCATCAGGTGCCGTATTTCGGCATCTGCTTCGGTATGCAGATGGCGGTGATCGAGGCGGCGCGTTCGATGGCGGGCATCGAAAAGGCGGGCTCGACCGAGTTCGGTCCGGCCGAGGAGCCGGTGGTCGGACTGATGACCGAGTGGATGAAAGGCAACGAGCTGGAGCAGCGGGCGTCCGAGGGCGATCTTGGCGGCACCATGCGGCTCGGCGCCTATGACGCCGCGCTCAAGCCGGGGTCGAAGATCGCCGAGATCTATGGCGATACGCATATTTCCGAACGCCACCGTCACCGTTACGAGGTCAATCGCTCCTACCGCGAACAGCTCGAGGAAGCAGGTATGGTCTTTGCCGGCATGTCGCCGGACGGCCTGCTGCCGGAGACAGTCGAACTCGCCGACCATCCGTGGTTCATCGGCGTGCAGTACCACCCCGAGCTGAAGTCGCGGCCGTTCGCACCCCATCCGCTGTTCGCCTCGTTCATCGCGGCGGCGGTCGAGCGGTCGCGGCTCGTATAAACCGGGAGGATCGCCCATGTCGTCGCCCGCCAGCACCGTCTCGGTCGGCTCCGCCACCTTCGCGTCCGACAAGCCGTTCACGCTGATTGCCGGCCCTTGCCAGATGGAAAGCCGCGACCACGCGCTGATGATCGCCGAGAAGATGAAGCGGATCACAGAGGATCTCGGCATCGGCTACGTCTTCAAGGCGAGCTTCGACAAGGCGAACCGCACCAGCCTGTCCGGCAGGCGCGGCATCGGTCTCGAGGGCGCGCTGCCGGTGTTCGACGAGATCAAGCGGACCTTCGATCTGCCGGTGCTGACGGACGTCCACACCGAGGAGCAGTGCGCCGTGGTGGGAGAGGCCTGCGATATCCTGCAGATCCCGGCGTTCCTCTGCCGCCAGACCGATCTGTTGATCGCCGCCGCCAAGACGGACCGGGTGATCAACATCAAGAAAGGCCAGTTCCTCGCCCCCTGGGACATGAAGAACGTGCTCGCCAAGGTCACCGACAGCGGCAATCCCAACGTGCTCTTGACCGAGCGCGGCGCCTCGTTCGGCTACAACACGCTCGTCTCCGACATGCGCGCCCTGCCGATCATGGCCGAGATGGGCGCGCCGGTGGTGTTCGATGCCACGCATTCGGTGCAGCAGCCCGGCGGGCAGGGCGGTTCGTCAGGAGGGGAGCGGCGATTTGTCGAGACGCTGGCGCGCGCCGCGGTGGCCGTCGGGGTGGCCGGCCTTTTCATCGAGACCCATGAGGATCCCGATCATGCGCCGTCCGACGGCCCGAACATGGTGCCGCTCGACCGGATGGCCGAACTCCTCGGCCGTCTCGTGGCGCTGGACCGGGTGGCAAAAGGTCTGAACTAAGATCCAGACCTGGACGCGGCTCCCGGATCGACAATCCTCGATCGAGGCCGCCGCGGGCGGCCGAGCCGCCGCGCGGTCGATTCCCTATAGATCAGGCCAGACCGGCCCGGCGCAGCTCGGTCTCGGCCGCCGAGCTGGATTGATCGGTATCGGCGAAGGCTCGCTCGAACTCCGCCACCTTGTCGTCGTCGACCAGATGCGCCGAGCGCCATAACATCCTGCGGCGACCGTTCGCGCCGGTGAGGCGGCCCACGACGATCCCGTCGATTTTCACGAGCTCCTCAAATCCACGGCGCTCGAACTCAACTCTTTTCGGCATTGAATGCTCCTCCGCTTCAGCGTTCGCCGACATCTTTCGGCCGTAATATAAGAAAGCCCTTCTGGACCGGCCAGGGGTTGCGAAATCGACCCCTCCTGTCGCGAAGCGCGAAATCGGCGATTTGCCGCACCTACGCCATACATTTCCTCCGAAAAATCGATTAGAAGGCGGCGAACGTTCGTTTGGCAAAGGAGCATGAAGGGCATGACTGCCATCATCGATATCATTGGACGCGAGATCCTCGACAGCCGCGGCAACCCGACGGTCGAGGTCGACGTGGTTCTGGAAGACGGCTCCGAAGGCCGCGCCGCCGTCCCCTCGGGCGCTTCCACCGGCGTGCATGAAGCGGTCGAGCTGCGCGACGGCGACAAGAAGCGCTATGGCGGCAAGGGCGTCACCAAGGCCGTCGACGCGGTCAACGGCGAGATCGCCGAGGCCGTCGTGGGCTTCGAGGCCGAGAATCAGCTGAAGATCGACAAGACGCTGATCGATCTGGACGGCACCAAGAACAAGGGCCGCATCGGCGCCAACGCCATCCTCGGCGTCTCGCTCGCCGTCGCCAAGGCTGCGGCCCAGGCTGCCGGCCTGCCGCTCTATCGCTATGTCGGCGGCACCAGCGCACACGTGCTGCCCGTGCCGATGATGAACATCATCAATGGCGGCGCGCATGCCGACAATCCGATCGATTTCCAGGAATTCATGATCATGCCCGTTGGCGCGCCGACCTTCGCGGAAGGGCTGCGCATGGGCGCCGAGATCTTCGCCTCTTTGAAGAAGATGCTGAAGGACGCCGGCCACAACACCAATGTCGGCGACGAAGGCGGCTTCGCTCCGGGACTCGCTTCGGCCAAGGAAGGCCTCGACTTCATCATGAAGTCGGCCGAGAACGTCGGCTACAAGCCGGGCGAGGACGTCTACATCGCGCTCGACTGCGCGTCGTCCGAGTTCTTCAAGGACGGCGTCTATGATCTCGCCGGCGAGGGCCGCAAGCTGAACTCGGCAGAGATGGCCGATTACCTGGCGGAGCTGATGGGTGCCTATCCGATCATCTCGATCGAGGACGGCATGGCCGAGGACGACTGGGACGGCTGGGCGACGCTGACCGCCAAGATCGGCGACCGCTGCCAGCTGGTCGGCGACGACCTGTTCGTCACCAATTCGGAACGTCTGCGCCAGGGCATCGAGAAGCACGTCGCAAACTCGCTGCTGGTCAAGGTCAATCAGATCGGCTCGCTGACCGAGACGCTCGACGCCGTCGACGTCGCGCATCGCGCCGGCTACACGACCGTGATGTCGCACCGCTCGGGCGAGACCGAGGATTCGACCATCGCCGACCTCGCCGTCGCCGCCAACTGCGGACAGATCAAGACCGGCTCGCTGTCGCGCTCCGACCGCTTGGCCAAGTACAACCAGCTCCTGCGCATCGAGGAAGAGCTGGGCGACGCCGCGGTCTATGCTGGCCGCAGCATCCTGAAGAAGCGCTGATATCCTCACCTGCGGGCCGGTCCTTTGTCCGGCCCTTTCCGAGGTCCATTGCACGGGCTCGGCTGTTCGTCAGCCGGGCCCGTTCTCGTTCGAGCGCCATGACGGCAAAAGCCTCAGGGACCGATGAAAAACGGCTGCGAGCGGGTCGCGTCGTCCGGTGGCCATCGGCAAACGTGAAGGCGGTTTCCTGCGGCTAGGCTCTTGAGCGCCGTCATGTCGAGTTGGCAGATCGCTCCGGCTAACGCGGAACGGGGGCCGCCATCGCCTCACGGCTGGGGCTCGCCGCGAATCTCTGCAGATTAAGGCGACGGGCGGGCAGAGCTGATGTTTTATTCGCAGTTTCAAAGCGTTGTCGGCCACGCTGGGGCAATAAGAAATTAACCCTGACGTCGCATGATCCAGTTTCAGGACAGGATCCATCGCGTCCGGCATGATTGGCCAACCGATCTGCGGAGTTGCGTTTGTCGACCCGGGCCATTGTATCTCTTTTTCGGCCATCGAGACCGGTATGTGGACCAGACAGAAACGAAACACCAAGGTCGGGCGCCTGATCGTGCCAGCGATCACGGCCAGTTTTCTCGCCTATTTCGCCATGCACGCCCAGAGCGGGCAGTACGGATTGGAAGCCAAGCACGAACTGTCGCAGCGTCTGGAAGAGGCACAGGCGCGGCAGGAGAAGCTTCACAAGGACCGCGTCCAGCTCGAACGTCGGGTTCAACTGCTGCATGACGGCACGCTGGAGCGCGACATGATCGACGAGCGGGCGCGTCGGGCGCTCAACTATGCCGCACCCGACGAGATCGTGATCATGCGCTGAGACGCGACCGCAATAATAACTGAACGTGAGTTAAGTTTTCTTTCAAAAGCCTGCTTAACTCACGTTCAGTTATATTAGCGACGATCTCTTGTTTCTGCGTTTTCCGGGCCTATAGTCTGCGCCAGCAGCTGCCAGAGGCAGCAAGCGGCAACGCACCGGAGGACCGCATGGCGGCGACCAGACAAAAGAAGGCCGATTCCAAATCGACTGGCGAAAGCGGCATGTCGAAGGCCGAGATCGTCCAAACGCTGGAACATTTCGAGACGCCGCCTCCCTCCAAGTTTTCCAAGGACGACGACCTCAAGGCCTATCGCAACATGCTGTTGATCCGCCGCTTCGAAGAGAAGGCGGGCCAGCTCTACGGCATGGGTTTCATCGGCGGCTTCTGCCACCTCTATATCGGTCAGGAAGCCGTCGTCACCGGCATGCAGATGGCCCTCAAGGAGGGCGATCAGATCATCACCGGCTACCGCGACCACGGCCACATGCTGGCCACCGGCATGGAAGCGCGCGGCGTCATGGCCGAGCTGACCGGACGCCGCTCGGGCTACTCCCGCGGCAAGGGCGGCTCGATGCACATGTTCTCCAAGGAAAAGAACTTCTTCGGCGGGCACGGCATCGTCGGCGCACAGGTACCGATCGGCACCGGGCTGGCCTTCTCCAACCGCTACAAGGGCTCCGACGCGGTCTCGATGACCTATTTCGGTGACGGCGCGGCCAATCAGGGCCAGGTCTACGAGAGCTTCAACATGGCCTCTTTGTGGAAGCTGCCGGTAATCTTCGTCATCGAGAACAACCGCTATGCCATGGGCACCTCGGTCAATCGCGCTTCGGCCGAGACGAATTTCGCCCATCGCGGCATTTCCTTCAAAATTCCCGGCATTCAGGTCGACGGCATGGACGTTCGCGCGGTCAAGGCGGCGGGCGACGTGGCCCTCGATCATTGCCGCAAGGGCAACGGGCCGGTCATTCTGGAAATGATGACTTACCGTTATCGCGGCCACTCGATGTCTGATCCGGCCAAGTACCGGACTCGCGACGAAGTCCAGCAGATGCGGTCCGAGCGCGATCCGATCGAGCAGGTTCGCCGGCGGTTGATGGAAGAGCACGGTCTCGGCGAGGATGAACTGAAGGGAATCGACAAGGAGGTCCGCGACGTCGTTCAGGACGCCGCCGACTTCGCCCAGAACGATCCGGAGCCGGATCCGGCCGAGCTGTGGACCGACATCTACGCAGACGAGATCCCTCAGGCGGCCGAATAAAGAGAACGCACCATGGCTACGCAGATTTTGATGCCGGCCCTCTCGCCGACGATGGAAGAGGGTACGCTGTCCAAATGGATCAAGCAGGAAGGCGACGCCGTCGCTCCGGGCGACGTGATCGCAGAGATCGAGACCGACAAGGCGACCATGGAGGTCGAGGCGGTCGATGAGGGAACGCTCGGCAAGATCCTGGTGCAGGCCGGCACCGAGGGCGTCAAGGTGAACGCCCCGATCGCCGTGCTTCTCGAGGAAGGCGAGGATGCAAGTGCCATCGATGCCGCGGCATCGAAGCCGGCGCAAACCGAGCCGGCAGCGGATTCGGAGCCGCATGAGCAGCGCTCCGCCGACGGTGCGGGCGGCCAGGGTGGCCAAGCCTCCGGCGGCGACGCCGTCGCCGACGCAAACGCTCGCCGTGTGCCGGCCGAGGGCAAGGTGCATCCCGAGCCGGACGACGCCGAAGGCGATCTCGCCCAGGAGATTCCGGACGGTACCGAAATGGTCTCGCAGACCGTGCGCGAGGCGCTGCGCGATGCCATGGCCGAAGAGATGCGGCGCGACGAGTCGGTCTTCCTGATGGGCGAGGAAGTCGCCGAGTACCAGGGTGCCTACAAGATCAGCCAGGGGCTGCTCGAAGAATTCAGCGCCCGGCGCGTAGTCGACACGCCGATCACCGAGCACGGCTTTGCCGGCCTCGGCGTCGGCGCGGCGTTCGGCGGCTTGCGGCCGATCGTCGAATTCATGACCTTCAACTTCGCCATGCAGGCGATCGACCAGATCATCAACTCGGCTGCCAAGACCCTTTACATGGCCGGCGGCCAGATGGGCTGCCCGATCGTCTTCCGCGGACCGAACGGCGCCGCGGCCCGCGTCGCGGCCCAGCACAGCCAGGACTATGCGGCCTGGTACAGCCACGTACCGGGCCTCAAGGTCGTCCAGCCCTATACGGCGGCTGACGCCAAGGGGCTGCTCAAGTCGGCGATCCGCGATCCCAATCCGGTGATCTTCCTTGAGAATGAGATCCTCTACGGCCATTCCTTCGACATCCCGAAGATCGACGATTGGACGGTACCGATCGGCAAGGCGCGTATCCACCGCAAGGGCAAGGACGTGACCATCGTTTCCTTCGGCATCGGTATGACCTACGCCGTCAAGGCGGCGGAGGAACTGGAGAAGGAGGGGATCGACGCCGAGGTGATCGACCTTCGCACCATCCGCCCGATGGACCTCGATACGGTGGTGCGGTCGGTCAAGAAGACCAATCGCTGCGTCACCGTCGAGGAAGGCTACCCGCAGAGCTCGGTCGGCGCCCATATCGCCTCGGAGCTGATGGCGCGGGCCTTCGATTGGCTGGACGCTCCGGTTCTCAAGGTAGCGGGCAAGGACGTTCCGATGCCCTATGCCGCCAACCTCGAGAAGCTGGCGTTGCCTTCGGTCAAGGAGGTCATCGACGCAGTCAAGGCGGTAACCTACCGGGATTGACCCCATGCCGAGCTTCCAGCGCCGAGGAGCAGCATCGTGAGCGACGTCCTTGAGCTGACGCAATGGGTCGACGCTCCGCCGTCGGAGGTGTGGGCTTGCCTCACCAAGCCGGAGTGCTTCAAGGCGTGGTGGCGCGACACGATCGAGTTCGACGCGCGCGACGGAGGCGATCTGCTGGAGCCGTGGGTGAGCCCCGCAGGCGACGGCCGCGTCACCCGGGCGCAGGTCACGGCATTCCATCCCCCCAGGGGATTGGTGATGGTATGGGCCGACGACGACTGGACGTTCGATACCGTCGTTTCGGTTTGGATCGAGCCGTCCGAGGGCGGCTCGGAGGTTCGAATCGAACACCAGGGTTGGCTTAAGGCGGACGATGCCGCGCGCCAGCAACTTATAGAAGACCATAGAGGCGGCTGGGCCAACCACCTCGCCAACCTCGCCGCCCACGCCGAGGCCCATGATGCCCGGCGCAGGGGCCACTGAGGAGATTTTTGATGCCGATCAACGTCACCATGCCCGCTCTGTCGCCAACGATGGAGGAGGGCAACCTCTCCAAATGGTTGGTGAAGGAGGGCGACAGCGTCGCGCCGGGCGACGTCATTGCCGAGATCGAGACCGACAAGGCGACCATGGAGGTCGAGGCGGTCGACGAGGGCACCGTCGCCAAGATCGTCATCCCCGAGGGTTCGGAAGGCGTGAAGGTCAACGAGCTGATCGCCATTCTCGCGGCGGACGGCGAAGATCCGGCGGAAGCGGCGAAAGGCGGCGGCGACACGGGCACCAAGGCGCCGCCCTCCGGAAACGGTGCCGTGGCACCCGATCCCAAGGCCGATGCCGCCACGGTCGGCTCGACCGAGGAAGCCAAGGACCCGGCGGCGCGCGGCGACCAGCGGACGACCCCTCAGCCGGCCCCGAACGCAACGGCGAACGGTGGAGGCGGCCGCGTCTTCGCTTCGCCCCTGGCGCGCCGTCTCGCCAAGGAGCAGGGCATCGACCTCTCGGCCGTTTCGGGCTCCGGTCCGCGCGGCCGGATCGTCAAGGCCGACATCGAGTCCGCGGCCAAGGCCGGAACCGGCGCCCAGAAGGCGCCCGCATCTGGCGCCGCGGAAGCTCCCAAGGCGGCCGAGGCGGCAGCGCCGATGGCCAAGGCATCCAGCGACGAGCAGATCCTCAAGCTGTTCCCCGAGGGCTCCTACGAGAAGATCCCGCATGACAACATGCGCAAGACGATCGCTCGGCGCCTGGTGGAATCGAAGCAGACGGTTCCGCACTTCTATCTGACGCTGGACTGCGAGCTGGACGCTCTTCTGGCATTGCGCAAGCAGCTCAACGAGGCCGCGCCGACGGTGAAGACCGAGGCGGGCGAGAAGCCGGCTTACAAGCTCTCGGTCAACGACATGGTGATCAAGGCGATGGCGCTCGCGCTGAAGGCCGTGCCCGACGCCAACGTCTCGTGGACCGATGCGGCCATGATCAAGCACAAGAACGCCGATGTCGGCGTCGCCGTTTCGATCGAGGGCGGGCTGATCACGCCAGTGATCCGCAAGGCCGACGAAAAGACCTTGTCGACCATCTCCAACGAGATGAAGGATCTGGCCAAGCGGGCGCGCTCGCGCAAGCTGAAGCCGGAAGAGTATCAGGGCGGCACGACGGCCGTCTCCAATCTCGGAATGTTCGGCATCAAGGACTTCTCGGCGGTCATCAATCCGCCGCACGCAACCATCCTGGCGGTCGGCGCCGGCGAGCAGCGTGCGGTGGTCAAGAGCGGCGCGCTGGCCGTCGCCACCGTCATGACGGCGACGCTGTCCACCGATCACCGCGCCGTCGACGGGGCGCTCGGAGCAGAGCTTCTCTCGGCCTTCAAGCGCTTCATCGAGAACCCGATGTCGATGCTGGTCTAGGACAGCAGACATCCGGGCTCCCGCATCCGACCCTGAGTTCCGCGTGGTCTTGTTCGAAAGCTGAATGGTTTTTGCAGCAACACTTCAGGAGCAACCATGCTGCGACGGATTTCGCTCAGTCTCGCTCTATCGCTCGCCCCGGCCACGGTGCCGGGGCTCGATGTGGCCTTCGCCGCGGGGCCCGTTTCCCAGGAACAGCTGAAGCGCGAGGTATCGGAAGCCTACCACTGGGACAGCATCTTCGAGAAAACCGTCGACGGCTTCATCGAGGAGGGCCGCAATGCCGGATTCTGGACCAATGGCGGCAGCACGCTGACCGAACCGCAGTTGATCGCCCGGGTTCGAGACCTTCTCTTTGAGAACAAGCGGGAGATCGTGATGCGGGCGGAGACCAACGCCGTGTCCCGGATCGACGCCGTCCGCCTTGCCACGCATCTGGGGCGCCTCGACCGATACGAATATCGCGACAAGGACTTCGAGGTGAGGCAGCAGGTCATCAAGTCTTATTACGATGCGATCTTCGACGCGATGAAGGTCTACACGGAGCAGGCCAAGAGGGAGATCGGCAGTTGGTGAAGGTTGTGCTGGTGCCCGACCGGCGGTGCGGCTTCGCAAAGCCGTCGGCACGATGGTCGAAGAGAGCAGACGTGACCCGTCGATCCTTGGCAACCGGTTTGCTGACTGCAATTTTGACGCTGAACGCTCCGATGCCGGTTCTCGTCAGTCCAGCGGCAGCGCAGACGGACCAGGACCAGATCGCCGAGGCCGTGGCGGAAATCTACGGCTGGCAACAGGACTTTGAACAGACCGTGGATGGGTTCATTGCTGAAACTCAGAAATATGGGTTTTGGTCGGGGAGCGAGAACAAGGACACCGAGTCTCAGCGCATCGGGCGCGCCCGTGAACTGATGCTCGAGAACCGGCTGGCGATTTTGGATTCGGCGAAAAACAACGTGCTCGAAACCTTCCGGCCGGATGAGCTGGAGGCCCATCTTCAGAGGATCCGCAGCGACGTGCGGACCTCAAAAGACGATGCGATCGTCGAACAAATCCAGAAGATCTATTACGACGCGGTCTTCAACGGGCTGCAAACCTTTGGCGCGCAGGCATCAAAGGAAATCGACGGGTAGCGGACTGCGACGATCCGATGAGTGCTCGAATGAAAACCGTTCTTTGTTACGGCGACTCGTTGACCTGGGGCTTCAATGCCGAGGGTCCGAGCCGCCATGATTTCGCAGATCGCTGGCCGAGCCGCCTGGCGTCCGGCCTCGGAGCAGACGCGCGGGTGATCGCCGAAGGCCTCAATGGCCGTACGACGATCTACGACGACAACAGCGTGACGGAGGACCGCAACGGCGCCCGCACGCTGCCGGTGTTCCTGTCGTCGCACCAGCCGCTCGACCTCGTGGCGATCATGCTCGGCACCAACGATCTGAAGCGCAACACCGGTGGCGGCTACGCCTTTCCGGCCAAGCAGGGCATGGAACGGCTGGTGCGGATCGTCCAGACGTTTCCGTTCTGGGAGGACTTCGCGCGGCCCAACATCCTGATCGTCACGCCGCCGGTCTTCCGGGCGGCGAGGGACGCGAATTTCGAAGAGATGTTCGGTCACGCGAGAGCGGAATCGCGCCGTCTGGCTTCGATGTACCGCGAGCTCGGCGACGCGCTGGGCTGCCATGTCTTCGATGCCGCGGAGGCGTGCGAAACCACGCCGATCGACGGCATTCATCTCGACGCGGAGAACACGCGCCGGCTCGGGGACGCTCTCGTTCCCGTGGTGCGGCGCATCCTCGACGCCACGGCGGACTAAGCGCCCGAGCGCCGATAAAAGGTAAGGACTGTTATGGCTGATTCATACGATATCCTGGTCATCGGCGGCGGACCCGGCGGCTATGTCGCGGCGATCCGTGCCGCGCAGCTCGGGTTCAAGACGGCGGTGGTCGAACGCGAGCACATGGGCGGCATCTGCCTCAACTGGGGCTGCATTCCGACCAAGGCGCTGCTGCGCTCGGCCGAAGTCTTCCACTACGCTGAAAACGCCAAAAACTACGGGCTGTCGGTGGAGAAGGCGACGGTCGATCTGCCGGCCGTCGTCAAGCGGTCGCGCGGCGTTTCCGCGCAGCTGGCCGGCGGCGTCGGCTTTCTCATGAAGAAGAACAAGGTCGACGTCATCTGGGGCGAAGCGAAGATCGCCAAGGCCGGGAAGGGCGGTCCGGTCGAGGTTGTCGTCGGCAAGTCGTCGAAACCCGTCGTCGAACCGCAGAACCCGGTGCCCAAGGGCGTCAAGGGCGAGGGTACGTACCAGGCCAAGCACGTGATCGTGGCGACCGGTGCCCGGCCGCGCGTGCTGCCCGGCATCGAGCCGGACGGCGACCGGATCTGGACCTACTTCGAAGCGATGAAGCCGGCGGCCATGCCGAAGTCGCTGATCGTGATGGGGTCGGGCGCGATCGGAATCGAGTTCGCTTCCTTCTATCGCACCATGGGTGCCGAGGTGACGGTGGTCGAGCTCCTGCCGCAGATCCTGCCCGTCGAGGACGCGGAGATCGCCAGCATCGCGCACAAGCGCTTCGAGAAGCAGGGCATCAAGATCATCACCGACGCCAAGGTCTCCAAGGTCGAGAAGGGCAAGGACGGCCTCACCGTCACGGTGGAGCCGAAGGGCGGCAAGGCGCAGACGCTGAACGCCGAGCGGTTGATCTCGGCCGTGGGCGTGCAGGGCAATTCGGAAAATCTCGGCCTCGAGGCGCTGGGCGTCGAGATCGAGCGCGGGATCATCAAGACGGACGGCTTCGGCAAGACGAATGTCGATGGCATCTATGCCATCGGCGATGTCGCCGGCCCGCCGATGCTCGCTCACAAGGCCGAGCATGAGGGCGTGATCTGCGTCGAGAAGATCAAGGGCCTCGATCCGCATCCGATGAAGAAGACGCAGATCCCCGGCTGCACCTACTGCCAGCCGCAGATCGCCTCGGTCGGCTTGACCGAGGCCAAGGCCAAGGAGAACGGCCGCGAGATCAAGGTCGGCCGCTTCCCGTTCGTCGCCAACGGCAAGGCGATCGCGCTGGGCGAGCCCGACGGCTTGGTGAAGACGATCTTCGACGCCAAGACCGGCGAGCTTCTGGGCGCCCACATGGTCGGTGCGGAAGTGACCGAGCTGATCCAGGGCTTCGTCGTCGCCATGGGACTGGAGACCACGGAAGAAGAGCTGATGCACACGGTCTTCCCGCATCCCACCCTGTCGGAGATGATGCACGAGAGCGTGCTTGACGCCTACGGACAGGTTCTCAACTACTGATCCGGACCGCCGAACTCCGATTCGCAACCGGGCCGATTGCGCGCAAACGGTCTGGTTGCAGGATCGCGAGCCGCGACCTAATCTGGCTGTCCTGTGTCGAGGGGGTAGTCAGATGAGTCAGGACGTACACGCAGACCCGCTTGTTTCCACCGGTCGAGTCGATCCGGCCCAGCCGGTCGTTTCGACGCCTGTCCAAGGTGGACCGAGCGCCGACGCTCGAGCCTTGCTGGCCTATGAAGCCAACAAGAAGTCCACCGGAGCAGCCTATCTGCTCTGGTTCTTCCTGGGCGGGCTAGGCGGGCATCGCTTCTATATGGGACGCGTCGGCTCCGGGATCGGAATGGCGGCCCTTTGCCTGCTCGGTTTCGTGACGCTGGGAATCACCTTCATCCCGTTGGCAATCTGGGTCATCATCGACGCGTTTCTGCTTGCCGGCATGGTTCGCAACCACAATCGAAAAGTCGCGCTCGCTGCGGGGGCAGGTGGCATGATTATGGACATTTAACTGACGTAGTGGCCGTATCGACGCCCAAGTCCGATAGGGCCTACCGTTGGTAGAATGCGGGCTGCCGATTAATTTAGTTGCTCTCCGCGACTTGTCGGACCGTTTTTGCGCCCAAATTTGGGCAAGACAAACGGTAACCCTGACTGGGAGAGTTGAAATGGATGTGAATGGCGTCGGCTGGATCGCTGCAATCATTATCGGAGGCTTGGCCGGGTGGCTGGCAGAACAGTTCATGAAGAGCGACATGGGCCTCTTGATGAACATCATCCTCGGCATCGTCGGTGCCGTGGTCCTCAACGCGATTCTGGCCGCCATCGGCATGGCCTATTCCGGCTGGATCGCCTATCTCATTATCGGTTTCATCGGCGCTTGCCTGCTCATTGCGGTCTTCCGCATGTTCCGGGGCCGCAGCGCTCGGTGATTGCATCGACAGGCCGGTGGACGTAAACGGACGGCATGGTCACCATTCTGGATACTCGTGCACCCGGCCAGGCAACGCCTCGGCCGCGGCATCCCGAAAAGGCCCACCGGCCTGACAACGAGACACTTCCCAAACCGCCATGGATCAGGGTCAAGGCCCCCGGTTCGCGCGGCTATGCGGAAACGCGCGACATCGTTAAATCCAACAAGCTGGTGACGGTGTGCGAGGAGGCGGGCTGCCCCAACATGGGCAGCTGTTGGGAACAGAAACACGCCTCCTTCATGATCATGGGCGGCATCTGCACGCGCGCTTGCGCGTTCTGCAATGTCGCCACCGGCATGCCCCATGCCCTCGACTCGGACGAGCCGGCAAGCGTCGGCCGGGCCGTGGCGGCCATGGGCCTGGCCCATGTCGTGATCACCTCGGTCGACCGCGACGACTTGTCGGACGGGGGTGCGCAGCATTTTGCCGAGACCATCCGCGCCATTCGTGCGGCGGCGCCGGGGACCACGATCGAGGTGCTGACGCCCGACTTCCGCAACAAGCCGGGTGCGTTGGAGATCGTGGTGGAGGCCCGACCGGACGTCTTCAACCACAATCTGGAAACGGTGCCGTCCAACTATCTGACGGTGCGGCCCGGCGCGCGCTATTTCCACTCCATCCGGCTGCTGCAGCGGGTCAAGGAGCTCGATCCCGACATGTTCACCAAGTCGGGGATCATGGTCGGGCTCGGCGAGGAGCGCAACGAGGTGCTCCAGCTGATGGACGACCTCAGGACCGCCGACGTCGACTTTCTGACCATCGGACAATATCTGCAGCCGACCAAGAAGCACCACCCGGTCAAGCGCTACGTTCCGCCGGAGGAGTTCAAGTCGTTCGAGACGATCGCCTTGACCAAAGGCTTCCTGGTGGTGGCGTCCAGCCCGTTCACCCGCTCCTCGCACCATGCTGGGGAGGATTTCGAGCGGCTGAAGGCGGCTCGCCTGGCTCGCCAAGCCGCAGCATAGCGTCCGATCATGGCTAACAAGTTCCAGACCACCCACCGCGTCCCCCACAGTGCGGATCAGATGTTCGATCTGGTCGCCGATATGCGCAGCTATCCCGAGTTCGTCCCGCTTTGCCAAAGCATCCGGCTGCATTCTGAAAAGGAGCGGGACGGCAAGAGGCTCGCCGTCTCGGAGATGACGGTCGCCTACAAGATGGTTCGTGAGACCCTCACGACGCAAGTTCTGATGAAACCGGCCGAGCATCGCATCGAGGTGAGTTATCTGGACGGGCCGTTCCGGTATCTCGAAAACGTCTGGTCGTTCACGCCGGTCGGGGATGACGCCTGCGACGTGCACTTCTTCATCGAATACGAGTTCAAGAGCCGCACACTGGGCATGCTCATGGGCTCGATGTTCGACTACGCCTTCCGGCGCTTCGCGGCTGCCTTCGAACAGCGCGCCGACGAGCTTTACGGCTGCGGCAATTCGTCGTCCGCTTCGCCCGCGCCGGTGGCGTGAGCGAGCCGCCAGAGGCTTTCGTCGAGCATCAGAAGAGCGGTGGTGACGCTGGCGCGGCGGATTTCGTCGCGGTTGCTCTCACCGAACATCATACGACGGTGAACGATGCCTTCGCGATCGGCGCAGGCGAAATGAACCAGGCCCACCGGCTTCTCTTCCGACCCGCCGCCCGGACCGGCGATCCCGGTCACGGCGATCGCGCAGTCAGCCGACGAGCGGGCCAGCGCACCGGCCGCCATCTGCCGGGCCACTTCCTCCGAGACCGCGCCGTGCCGGGCAAGCGTCGCGGCATCGACGTCCAGCATCTCTTCTTTGGCGGTATTCGAATAGGTGACGAAGCCCCGATCAAGCACGGCCGATGACCCGGGAATGTCGGTGATCGCCGCAGCGATCATCCCGCCGGTGCAGGATTCGGCTGTCGCCAGCCTGAGACCGGCTTCGGCGAACCCCTCCACCAGCGCCTGGGCCGCCGGTCGCAGCTTGTCTTGTGCGGGCATCATCGCGCTTCTCCATAGATGACGCTGGCCGTGGCGATGGCGGCGATGCCCTCGCGTCGGCCGACGAAGCCGATCTGTTCATTGGTCGTCGCCTTGACCGACACCCGCCCGAGGTCGAGCCCGGTCATCGCCGCGATCGCCTGCCGCATGGCATCGCGATGCCGGGCGATCTTAGGTGCTTCGCAGATCAGCGTAATGTCGGCGTTGGCAATTCGTCCGCCATGCTGTGCGACGATCCCTACGGCATGTTCGACGAAGATGTGCGAGGCCGCGCCGCGCCATTGCGGATCGCTGGGCGGGAAATGGTCGCCGATGTCGCCGGCGCCGCAGGTCGCCAGCAGCGCGTCGGTCAAGGCATGCAGCCCGACATCCGCGTCGGAGTGGCCGGCCAGAGCACGATCGTGCGGAATGGAGATGCCGCACAGCGTTACGTGGTCGCCCTCGGTCAGCTGGTGGACGTCGTAGCCGTTGCCGGTCCGCACATCGATCATCGGCACTGTCTTCCGCAGTCTCTCGTCGGCCGCAGCAATATCATGGGCGGAGGTCAGTTTGACGTTGCCCGGCGCCCCCTCCACCAGATGCACCGCGATGCCTGCCCATTCGGCGATCGCCGCGTCGTCGGTGAAGTCCGACAGGCCGCCGGCCGCTGCCGCCTCGTGCGCATCGGCGATCTCCTTATACGGAAACCCTTGCGGCGTCTGCGCGGCAAAGAGGCCGGCACGGTCCACCGTCCCGGCCACGACGTCGTCGACAGCCCGCTTGATCGTGTCCGAGACGGCAAGCGCTGGGAGCGCACCCATGCCTGGCTCGACCGCGTCGATCACACGTTCGATCAAGGCGGCGTCGACGAAGGGACGCGCTCCGTCATGGACGAGGACTACGTCGCAGCCGCTGTGCCGTAGGGCCGCCAGCCCGGCGCGCACCGAGGCTTGGCGGGACGAGCCGCCCGGTACTGCGGTCACGCCACTTGCCAGATCGCCGAGAGCTTCCGTGAACAGCGCTTCGTCATCGGGGTGGATGACCACCACGACAGCGTCGATCGCGGAATGCGAGGTGAACGCGGCGACGGTATGTCGCAGAACGGGCTTGTCTCCGATCCGTCGGTATTGTTTTGGTCCCGATACGGCACCGCCGGCCCGTTCTCCACGCCCTGCCGCCACGATGACGGCCGCTGTCTTCTTACCCATATGAGCCTCGGCTAGATTCCGGGGGACTATGCATCATAGCCGGTCACCCGGGGCAAGGGATTGCTTGAAATTTGGGCAAGCGTGGATAGATTGTCCAGCTGATGAACATGAATTCACCAGCAACCGAAATTGCCCAGAGTTTGAGCTTTCAATCGCAGCCTCCCTTGGCGAATCGCATCGATCAGCCCCTACGGGTCGAATCGGCGATGTACGCCAACCGCGTCTTTCTGGCGCCGCTCTCGGGCATCACCGATGTGCCGTTCCGCCGTCTCGCGCGCCGCTTCGGCGCAGGTGCCGTCGTTTCGGAGATGGTGGCAAGCGGCGAATTCGTACGCGGCGACCGGGAAAGCGCTCTTCGCGCCATGCGCGACGGCGACGGCCTGCATGTGGTGCAGCTTGCCGGCCGTGATCCCCTATGGATGCGCGCCGCCGCCGAACGCCTGGTCGATCTCGGTGCCGACGTCATCGACATCAACATGGGCTGCCCAGCCAAGAAGGTGGTGGGTGGAGCTTCGGGCTCGGCATTGATGCGCGAACCGGACCTGGCGCTGCAGCTGATCGAGGCGACGGTGGCCGGAGCCGGCGCCGTGCCGGTGACGCTGAAGATGCGCCTCGGGTGGGATCGTCGCTCGATCAACGCTCCGGCCCTGGCGGCCAGGGCCGAGGCGGCCGGCGTACGGCTGGTGACGGTCCATGGCCGGACCCGCGATCAGTTCTATCAGGGGCAGGCCGATTGGCCGGCCATTGCCGCCGTTCGCGCGGCGATCTCCATTCCGCTCGTCGCCAATGGCGACCTCGTCGAACGGGGCCAGACGGCAGCCATGCTGGAGGCCAGCCGTGCCGACGCGGTGATGATCGGACGCGGGGCCTGCGGCCGGCCGTGGTTCCCCGGACTGCTAGCGGGCGTCGTCGACGAATCGCAATTGGCGACGGTGCGACTTGCGGATCTGGTGTGCGAGCACTACGAAGCCATGCTCGTGCACTATGGCGCCGCCACCGGTGTGCGTCATGCCCGCAAACATTTGGCCGCCTATTGCGAACGCTTCGCCGTGGCGACGAACGGCGATCTGAGCAGAGATAGAACGACAATGTTGACCAGCACCGAACTACCAGAGGTGCTGCGGACGGTTCGTGCGACCTTCTCCGACTGCACGGTTGCGGATATGGAAGCGGCGCCGTTTCTGCGCGTCCCTAGAAAGGCGGCCTGACCTTGATCGATTCCACCAAAGCTCCGACGTCTCCGGTTTCCCAGATGGCCATCATCAACGCGCTGCCGCACCCGGTGATCGTCGTCGACGGCGAGGGGCAGTTCGCCTTCCTCAACTCCGACGCCGAACAGTTCTTCTCGGCCGGCGCATCTTATTTGATCGGCCGCAAGATCTCCGATTTCGTCCCGGGGGACAGCCCGCTGTTCGCGCTCATCGGCCAGGTCAGGCGCGACCAGTCGCGCATCGCCGAATACCGCGTCGACCTGTCATCGCCGCGTCTCGGCACCGAGCGCGTCGTCGATCTCTATGTTTCGAACTTGCCCGACGACCCGTCCTGCGTGGTCGTGATGATCCAGTTGCGATCGATCGCTGACAAGATGGACCGGCAATTGACCCATCGCTCGGCGATCCGCAGCGTCACGGGTCTGGCCGGCATGCTGGCGCACGAAGTTCGCAATCCCTTGTCCGGGATCAAGGGAGCGGCGCAGCTTTTGGAGCATTCGGCGAGCGAGGACGATCGCGCGTTGACCCGCCTGATCCAGGAAGAGAGCGAGCGAATCGTCAAGCTGGTGGACCGGATGGAGGTGTTCTCGGATCAGCGTCCGATCGAGCGCTCGGCCGTCAACATCCACTCCGTGCTGGAACATGTGAAGATGCTGGCCAAGAGCGGATTTGCCCGCGATATCAAGATTACCGAAGCCTACGATCCGTCGCTGCCGCCGGTTTTCGCCAACCGTGATCAGCTGGTTCAGGTGTTTCTCAATCTGCTGAAGAACGCGAGCGACGCCATCAGCGGCCAGGAGGACGGCGAGATTCGCCTGTCGACCGCCTTCCGCCCCGGCGTGCGGCTTTCGGTGCCCGGCACCAAGACGCGCGTGAGCCTGCCCATGGAATTCCTGGTCGAGGACAACGGACCGGGCGTGCCCGAGGACATCCGCGAAAACATCTTCGATCCCTTCGTCACCTCCAAGCCGACGGGTTCGGGACTGGGGCTGGCCTTGGTCGCCAAGATCGTCGGCGACCACGGCGGTGTCATCGAGTGCGAGTCCCAGCCAGGTCACACGGCGTTCCGCGTGCTGATGCCGGCGTGGCGGGAAGGCAACGGCGGACACGGCCTTACCGGGCCGAACAAGAGCAATCGCAGGAGGGCAGTGTAATGGCCGCCGCACAAATCCTTGTCGCCGATGACGATGCGGCGATCCGCACCGTCATCTCACAGGCCCTGATGCGGGCCGGCCACGAGGTTCGTGCCACATCGAACATCGCGACGCTGTGGCGCTGGATCGCCGCGGGCGAGGGCGATCTGGTGATCACCGACGTTCTGATGCCGGATGGCAACGTCTTCGACATGCTGCCGCGCATCAAGAACACCCGGCCGGATATGCCGGTCATCGTCATGAGCGCCCAGAACACCTTCATGACTGCTATCCGGGCCTCGGAGAGCGGCGCCTACGACTACATTCCCAAGCCCTTCGACCTCGGAGAACTGGTCGCGATCGTCGGCCGTGCGTTGGCCGAACCGAAGGCGCCGCAGCGGCTGGGTGGCGGCGACGACGGGCAGGACAACATGCCTCTGGTCGGCCGTTCGCCGGCCATGCAGGACATCTACCGCGCGCTCGCCAGGATGATGCAGACCGATCTGACGGTGACCATCACCGGCGAGTCGGGCACAGGCAAGGAGCTCGTCGCCCGGGCCCTCCATGACTACGGTCGACGGCGCAAGGGTCCGTTCGTCGCGATCAACATGGCCGCGATCCCGCGCGACCTCATCGAGTCGGAGCTCTTCGGCCACGAGAAGGGCGCTTTCACCGGTGCGCAGAACCGCGCCAGCGGCCGATTCGAGCAGGCCGATGGCGGCACGCTCTTTCTCGACGAGATCGGCGACATGCCGATGGAGGCGCAGACGCGCCTGCTGCGTGTTCTCCAGCAGGGCGAATACACCGCCGTGGGCGGCCGCACGCCGATCGCCACCGACGTCAGGATCGTGGCTGCGACCAACAAGGATCTGCGCCAGCTCATCGCGCGCGGCCTGTTCCGCGAGGATCTCTTCTACCGGCTGAACGTCGTGCCGCTCCGACTCCCGCCCTTGCGCGAGCGTATCGAGGACATCCCGGACCTGGCGCGCCATTTCTTCGCGATCGTGGAAAAGGATGGGCTGCCGCGGAAGACCTTGAGCCCGGCGGCGCTCGACGTGATGCGTCGCTATAGCTGGCCCGGCAACGTGCGCGAGCTGGAAAATCTGGTGCGGCGCCTCTCGGCTCTCTATCCGCAGGAAGAGATCACCGCCGAAATCGTCGAACAGGAGCTCTCCAACGACTACACCCGGTCGCTCGACATCGAACAGGAGAATGGGCGCGGCATCGATCTCGGCGCGGCGGTCGAACGCTACCTGTCGGAATATTTCGCCTCGTTCGGGGAAAGCCTGCCGCCGCCAGGCCTGCACAGCCGCATCCTGCGCGAGGTGGAGTATCCGCTGATCGCCGCCGCGCTGGCCGCCACCCGCGGCAACCAGGTGAAGGCCGCCGATCTTCTCGGCGTCAACCGCAACACGCTGCGCAAGAAAATTCGCGACCTGGACGTCTCGGTGGTTCGCTCGAGCCGCTGACGTATCCCGCCGTTGGCGGCAGCCATCTCCTCAGCGCATCCATGATACGATCGGCCGATCCGATGAGGGCAATCGCCCTCACGATGGTCTTTTTTTCGGAATAATCAGCTCTTTATCGCCTTCGTTGCTTTTTTGACACATTGCGTTGCAATCTGGCCACGAGACCAGATCGCAACACGGAATCGCGTTGACCCAGTTGCTTCCCACCCGGAACGAACTCCCGTTTCTCATGGAGCGCCGCCGCTTCATGCTTCTGCCCGGCCTTTTGGCCGTTGGCGGCGCGTTGATCACTGGCGCGATCTCATTTGTCGTGCTGATGGGTCTGACACCGATCAAGCCGACCGATGCGGTGGTCTCGGTGGTGATGGTGGTCAACGGCGCGTTCGTGGCGCTGCTTTGCCTGCTGATCGGCCGAGAGGTCGTGCGCATGGTGCATGCGCGGCGCCAGGGGAAGGCGGCCTCGCAGCTCCATGTGCGCATCGTCGTGCTGTTTGCGATCGTGGCGGCTCTGCCTGCGATCCTGGTGGCCATCGTTGCCGGCATCACTCTGGACCTGGGCCTGGACCGCTGGTTCGAGGCCCGCACCAAGGCGATCGTCGATTCCGGCCTCAGCGTCGCGCACGCCTATCTCAACGAAAACGCGCGCAACCTGCAGGGCTCGACCCTGTCGATGGCCTCCACGCTCGATACCCAGCGGAGGCTCCTGGATCTCGACCGGACCGGCTTCCAGCAATTGATGACCGACCAGGCGCGGGGCCGGTCGCTGCTTGGCGCGCAACTGCTCGATCTCGACGGCAAGCCTTATCTGAAAGCCGACGTGCCGGTGGAGCGTCCGCTTCCCGCCCCACCTGACGATGCTCTGGAGCAGGCGCGCGAGAACAATTTCGTGCTGATCCCGCCGGGTGTCACCAATCTGGTGGGCGCCATCGTCAAGCTGCGGCAGATCGACGACACGTTTCTCTACACCATCCGGGCGGTCGATCCGGAGGTCATCGCCGCCATGCGCGCGATGGAACAGCGCGTCGCCGAATACAGCGCAATGGAGAGCAACCGCTTCAATCTGCAGGTGGCTTTCGGGCTGCTCTATCTGGGCATCACGCTGATCGTGCTCCTGTCGGCAATCTGGACAGGCATCGGCGTCGCCGATCGGTTGGTGCGGCCGATCCGCCTTCTGATCTCGGCGGCCGACGAGGTCAGCGAGGGCAATCTCGCCGTCTCGGTGCCGGTGCGCGCGTCGGATGGCGACGTCGGCTCGCTCTCCAACACCTTCAACAACATGATCCTGCAACTGCGCAGTCAGCGCGACGAACTGGTCCACGCCAAGGACGTCATCGATGAGCGACGCCGCTTTACCGAGGCGGTTCTGTCGGGTGTGACGGTGGGGGTCATGGGCATCAGCTCCGACGGGATCGTCAGCATGGTCAACCCGTCCGCCGAGCGCATTCTCGGCATCGGATCGCAGGATGTCGTGGGCCATTATCTCGGCGAACGCTTCCCGACCATTGCCGGCATTCATGCCGCCGCCGCGAGTTCCACCAAGGTCGAATATCAGGAGCAGATCAAGCTCAGGACCGGCGAGCGCGAGCGTGTTCTCGTCGTCCGGGTGACCTCGGAAGACTCCGGACCGGGCGGCGGTTCCAGCGTGATCACCTGCGACGACATCACCGATCTCGTCGAGGCACAGCGCTCGTCGGCATGGGCCGACGTCGCCCGCCGCATCGCCCACGAGATCAAGAATCCGCTGACGCCGATCCAGCTTTCGGCCGAACGCATCCGCCGGCGCTATGGCAAGGGCATCGATCCGGACGACCGCGAAGTGTTCGATCGCTGCGTCGACACGATCACCCGGCAGGTGGCCGACATCGGCCGCATGGTGGACGAATTCTCGACCTTCGCGCGGATGCCGAAGCCGACCATGGAGAAGAAGGATCTGCGCGAGGCACTGGGCGAGGCGGTCTTCATGCGCGAGATGGGCGACCACGGCATCCAGTTCGCCGTCGAATACGGCGATCAGCCGCTGACCGGCTTCTTCGATATCAGGCTGCTGTCGCAGGCCTTCGGCAATGTCGTCAAAAATGCGGTCGAATCGGTGGAGTCGGTCAATCCCGACGAAGGCCGGGTGACGGTCCGGGCGGCTCGGATCGACGGCCAGTATCGGATCGATGTCGTCGACAACGGCCGCGGTTTTCCGCCGGAGGATCGCGATCGGCTGCTGGAGCCCTATATGACCACCCGCGAGAAAGGAACGGGTCTCGGTTTGGCCATCGTGCGCAAGATCATCGAGGATCATGGCGGGACGATCAAGCTGGACGATCCACCGGACGGGTCGCGGGGTGCCATGGTGAGAATCACGCTTCCGGCCGCGGATGAGACATTTGACGGAGCGGTCGAGCAGAGCATGAACGAGGAAGAAAGGGAGGGCGAATAACGATGGCCTCCGACATCCTGATCGTCGACGACGAAGCCGATATTCGCGAAATGGTTGCGGGCATTCTCGAAGACGAGGGCCACGAAGCGCGGACCGCGGCCCACTCCGACGCTGCCCTGCAGGCGATCGCAGATCGCGTGCCCCGGCTGGTTTTCCTGGATATCTGGCTGCAGGGAAGTCGCCTCGACGGGCTCGACCTGCTCGACACCATCAAGGCGCAGCACCCCGACGTGCCTGTCGTCATGATCTCCGGCCACGGCAATATCGAAACCGCGGTTTCGGCGATCCGGCGCGGCGCCTACGATTACATCGAAAAGCCGTTCAAGGCGGATCGGCTGATCCTGATCGCGGAACGGGCGCTGGAGACTTCCAAGCTAAAACGCGAGGTCTCGGAACTGCGCCGGCGGTCGTCGGACTTTCCGGAGTTGATCGGCAAGAGCCACCCGATGAACCAGCTGCGCACCACGATCGAACGGGTAGCGCCCACCAACAGCCGCGTCATGATTCTCGGTGCCTCGGGCTCCGGCAAGGAGATGGTTGCCCGCGCCATCCATGCCCACTCGGCGCGCGCCAACGGTCCGTTCATCGCGCTCAACGCGGCCGCCATCACGCCGGAGCGCATGGAGATCGAGCTGTTCGGCAACGAGGCGCCTCCGGGCGTCGAACGGAAGGTCGGCGCGCTCGAGGAAGCGCATGGCGGCGTGCTCTATCTCGACGAAGTGGCGGACATGCCGCGCGAGACGCAGAGCAAGATCCTGCGCGTTCTGACGGAACAGACCTTCGAGCGGGTGGGGGGCACCAAGCGGGTCAAGGTCGACGTACGCATCATCTCGTCGACGGCGCAGAACCTCGAATCGATGATCGCCGACGGTGTCTTTCGCGAAGACCTGTTTCATCGGCTGGCCGTGGTGCCGATCTCGATCCCGCCTTTGTCGGAGCGGCGCGCCGACATTCCGCTGCTGATCGAGGCGTTCATGAAGCAGCTCGGCGAGCAGACCGGCATCAAGCCGCGCGAGATCAGCCCGGAAGCGATGGCGATCCTGCAAGCCAGCGAATGGCCCGGCAACATTCGCCAGCTCCGCAACAATGTCGAGCGGCTGATGATCCTAGCGCGCGGCGACGCCAACTCGGTGATCACCGCCGACATGCTGCCCAACGAGGTGGGCGAGATGCTGCCGCGCACGCCGAGCCAGACCAATGGCGAGATTCTCGCCCTGCCGCTGCGCGACGCGCGCGAGGTCTTCGAAAAGGAATACCTGATGGCGCAGATCAACCGGTTCGGCGGCAACATCTCGCGCACCGCGGAGTTCGTCGGCATGGAACGCTCGGCGCTGCACCGCAAGCTGAAATCGCTCGGCCTATGACCTCGGGATTGCGGCAGGCGGACGGACTCGCACCGGCTGGCTGGTGCACGCGGCATGTTGTGCTAGATAGGCCGAGCCGGTCACGGAGCCGGTGACGGGAAGCGAGGCGAGGGGCCTTTGACGCGACCTCTTTTGGCAGGGACGGCGCTCGGCATCGTTGGCGATGCCCGCCGTCACAGGATTTAGCTCATGCGCGTCATCATTTGTGGTGCCGGTCAGGTCGGCTACGGCATTGCCGAGCGCCTGGCTTCGGAAAAGAACGACGTCGCGGTGATCGACACATCGCCGGCGCTCGTCCAGGCGATCAGCGACAATCTCGACGTTCGCGGTTTCGTCGGTCACGGCGCTCATCCCGACGTGCTTGCGGAAGCCGGCGCCGAGCAGGCCGACATGATCATCGCCGTCACGCTTTACGACGAAGTCAACATGGTCGCCTGCCAAGTGGCCCACTCGCTGTTCAACGTACCGACGAAAATCGCCCGGGTTCGCGCGCAATCCTATCTGCACTCGCATTGGCAGGATCTGTTTTCGACCGATCACATGCCGATCGACGTCATCATTTCGCCCGAGGTCGAGGTTGGCGAGATGGTGCTGCGCCGCATCGCCCTGCCAGGCGCCATGGATGCCGTGCGCTTTGCCGACGACACCGTCGCGATGGTGGCGATCGAATGCCGCGAAGATTGCCCGGTGATTGAAACTCCGCTGTCGCAGCTGACCGAGCTGTTTCCCAATCTCGGCGCGACGGTGGTCGGCATCGTGCGAGCCGATCAGCTGTTCGTGCCGTCATCGTCAGACCAGATGCTCGCTGGCGACATCGCGTATGTCGTGGCCGAGCGCAAGCAGGTGAAACGCACGCTGGCGCTGTTCGGTCACGAGGAGCCGGACATCCGGCGCATCGTGATCGCAGGCGGCGGCAATATCGGGCTCTACGTCGCCCAGCAGATGGAGCGGCGCAACATCTCGGCCAAGGTCCGCATCATCGAGGCGAATCGCAATCGGGCGGTCGAAATCGCCGATCGCTTGAATCGCACGATCGTGCTGCATGGCAGCGCGCTCGATCAGGCCGTGCTGAACGAAGCCGACATCCAGCAGGCGGATCTCCTGGTCGCGCTGACCAACGACGACCAGGTCAACATCCTGTCCAGCGTCATGGGCAAGCGCCTCGGCTGCCGCGCCAACCTGACACTGATCAACAATCCCGCCTACCAGTCGTTCACCCGGACGCTCGGCCTCGACGCGATCCTCAATCCGCGCACCGTGACGATTTCACGCGTCCTGCAGCATGTGCGGCGCGGCCGTATCCGGGCGGTGCACTCGGTTCACAACGGCGCGGCCGAAGTCATCGAGGCCGAAGCGCTGGAAACCTCGCCGCTGGTGGGTACGCCCCTGCGCGATCTCGATCTGCCGGACGACCTGCGCATCGGTGCGATCTATCGCGCCGGCGCCTATGTGCGGCCCGATGGGCAGACCAGAATTCGCGCCAAGGATCGGGTGGTGATCTTTGCCGCGGCGAGTGCGGTGCGCCACGTCGAGCAGATGTTCCGCGTCAGCCTCGAATTCTTCTAGAAATTTCGGAGCGGCCTGCCGCTCCGTTCGTCTAGCCTGGAAAGCGAAGAACCGCGGTTTTCATCTCGCAGATCGCTTCGTTTCATCCTAGATATGTGCCGTCGGCAGTCTCAAATGCACAGTCGTCGCCGACGAGACGTCTGGACAGACGAAGGAGCCCGCCCGGATGATCGCCGCCCGACACCGAGCAAAGTTGCCGACGTCCCACGCTTTGGCCTGCGAACTCTTGCTGCTACAGTTGCCACGGTCGTGGACTCGGAGCTGGCATTGGCAAGGTTCGCCCGGCTCATCGACTGTACATGACATGCGGGGCCGTTCCGTGCTTTGAAGTGGAATTGCCCTGCCAAAAGGACAAAAACGGGAACAGCGTGCAATGGCCGATCGCTTGCAGAATCTCCAGGATCTTTTCCTCAACACGGTCAGAAAGCAGAAGATTTCGCTCACCATCTTCCTTGTGAACGGAGTCAAACTGACCGGTGTCGTTACCTCATTCGATAATTTTTGTGTCCTCCTTCGGCGAGACGGCAATTCACAGCTCGTCTACAAGCATGCGATTTCGACCATCATGCCGTCGCAGCCCGTCAACATGTACGAAGGCGGAGAAGAAGACAGGAAATCCTGATTGACCGAATACGTCTCGTCGAATCCGAAAGGACCCATCGAGCACCGAAGCGTCCCCACCAGGGCCGGAGTGTTTGTTCCCGTTCTGCGGCGTGCAACGCCGCCGTCCGAATGCGGAGCGGCTTCCGATGCGCCGCAAAGAAGTGACGAACAGCGCCTCGCCGAGGCGCTGGGTTTGGCTGCGGCGATCGATCTTGAGATCGTCGTCAGCGGCATAATTCCGGTCGCCAAGCCGCAGCCGGCGACGCTCATCGGTTCGGGCAAGGTCGAGGAGCTCAAGGGCGCCGTCGCAGCCGAGGATGTCGGGCTGGTGATCGTCGATCATCCGCTGACGCCGGTCCAGCAGCGCAATCTCGAAAAGGAGCTCGGCGCCAAGGTGCTCGACCGCACCGGGCTGATTCTCGAGATCTTCGGCCGGCGTGCGCGCACCAAAGAAGGCCGTCTGCAGGTCGAGCTTGCGCATCTCAACTACCAGCGTGGCCGGCTCGTTCGAAGCTGGACCCACCTGGAGCGCCAGCGCGGCGGTGCCGGCTTTCTCGGCGGTCCTGGCGAGACACAGATCGAAGCGGACCGCCGCCAGCTGCAGGAGCGCATCAAGCGGATCGAGAAGGAGCTGGAGCAGGTACGCCGCACGCGCGCCCTGCATCGCTCCAAGCGCAAGAAGGTGCCGCATCCGGTCGTTGCCCTGGTGGGCTACACCAATGCCGGCAAGTCGACGCTGTTCAACGCGCTGACCGGCGCCGACGTCTTCGCCAAGGACCTCTTGTTCGCCACGCTCGACCCGACGCTCAGGCGCATCGAATTGACGCACGGCACCGAGATCATCCTATCGGACACTGTGGGCTTCATCTCGGACCTGCCGACTCATCTGGTCGCGGCCTTCCGTGCCACGCTGGAAGAGGTGATCGAAAGCGATCTGATCCTGCATGTGCGCGACATGTCCGACCCGGACGCGTTGTCGCAGGCCGACGACGTGCGCAAAATCCTTTCCGATCTGGGGATCGATGCAGCGGATTCCGCTCGGGTGATCGAGATCTGGAACAAGATCGACTGCCTGGACGAGGCTGGCCGCGCGCATCTGGAGACCGTCGCCCATGCCCGCGCCGGTGGGCAGGCCGTGCACCTGGTCTCGGCGATCACGGGCGAGGGGATCCCGGCGGTACTCGCCGATGTCGAGACGCGGCTGGCCGGTCGGCTTAGCCATGTCGTGCTGGAACTGGCGCCCGACAGCCTGCCGCTGATGTCGTGGATGTATGATCACGCCACGGTCGGGGAACGCAAGGACCGGGAGGACGGCGGCGTCACCTTGTCGGCCGAGATGACGGTTCAGGCACGGGCCGAGCTTCGGCGGGTTGCCGAGCGCTATCCCGGCGCCGTGGTGAGCTGAAATCGTCGTCCGTGAAGAAGGCTGATCAAGCCGCCTGGGCAGACTCGGTCGGGGTGATGGGCGCCAGGAGAGCGGCTTTGATGAAGGCGATAAAAAGCCAGAGCCAGGCGAGGATGCGTCTGAAGTTGTAGCCGACGGCGGCGAGGACGGCGTTGGCGGCATCGCCGATGGTGCCGGCGAGGTGGTTGCGGCCCATGCCGTGGTCGGCCTTGAGATGACCGATGACCGGTTCGACGGCGGCTCTTCTTTTCATCGAAAAAAACCTCCACCTCTGGTGGAGGAGCAGATGGGTTCGACACCGTATAAAAGAAACCTCCGTGCTTGAGCCACGAAGTGGGCAAGAACGGAGGTCATAGTGGACGATAACCATCTATCCCACTCGACGTGGGACTGCAAATATCACCTCGTATTTGCAAGTAAATACCGAATGAAAAGGCTTTATGGAGAGTTGCGCCGTGATCAGGGATCAAGAAAAAGCCGATAAAGCGTCTGACTACAACGATTTGTTCAAGCTGAACGCCTGATGTAGCAAAGCCACTTCTAGTGGCTCAAGCGCAGCGTTCCAAACCTCCGCCTCTGGCGGAGGTCATGACTTCGCATCTCGCGGCGGACGGCGTCGGTCATGCCGCGCTTCTGGCCTGCGGTGTAGACCTTGAAGCGGTGGCTCGGCGGCGCGTTGTGGCCCTTGTAGCCGGCATCGGCGATGATGCGGGTGAGCGTGGCACCGACTTGGTTCTGGATGGCGGGAATGACGGTGGCGAGCGTGTGCCCGTCATAGGGCTTGCCCGGCAGCGCCTGGACGTGGGTGACGAACTGGCCGCCCTTGGAGCGCTTCAGCGTGGTGGCGACGGAGACCTTGACGCCG
>NZ_JAZHFT010000024.1:0-78697 GCF_036541425.1 Consotaella aegiceratis | reverse complement strand
CGATCAGGCCGCCATCATCGACGCCTGCTGCCAAGCCTGGAACCGCGCCACCGAAAATCTTGAGCGCATCATCTCGCTCTGCAACTATCCCTGGATCAAGGCGGTCACTTCATAGGCTCAGCGGTATAAGACGGGCCTCAGCGGCTGAGCCGCGCGGTGATCCCACCGATGGCGACGACCAGCCAGCCTGCGATCATCGCCATGCCGCCGGTCGGCGCGGCATAGGGGAACAGGCGCACGCCCCAAAAGGTGCGCATCGTCAGATCGCCGGAAAACAGGATCGTGCCGATCGCCAGCAGGATCGCGGCCGGCAGCGCCAGCCGCAAGGTTTCGCGCCGGGCCGAGGCCAACGCCAGCAACGCCGGCGCATGTACCAGCGCGATCGAGGACGCCGAGGCCACCATGTGGGTGTCGTCGGCGCCGTGGGCGGCATAGGCTGCACCGGCCACGCCGCCTGCCCCCAACAGCCCGGCGATGGCGACAAAGACGCTGGCAAGCGATGGCTTCATGACGATCTCGTTTCTACTCCGACACCATGACGGCGGCAGCTTACGGCCGAACACTTCCCTGACGGGAGATGACCGATGCGCGCGGCGCCGGCGTCAACCCGCATCTTCCATCTCGTTGGGCCGCACCGTGGGACGCGCGTTTTTCTCCGCCTGGGGCATCTCGTCGAGGACGGATTGCCGCCACAGACCGTAGCCGGTGGCATAGGCGGCCCGGGCCAGCAGATGCGCCGAGATCGGCGCCGTCAGCAGGAAGAACAGCACCGCGGCGAAGGCCCGCAGCACCTCGCCCGTGTGGACCGCCATCAGCGCCAGCGCGATCATCACCATGCCGGTGCCGACCGAACCGCCCTTGGAGGCCGCATGCATTCGCGTATAGAGATCCGGCAGCCGGACCACGCCGATCGCCGCCGCCAAGGTGAACAGCGAGCCGCCCAACGCCAACAACCCGGCCAGGATGTGCAACACGTCCGTCATGCAGCGCCCTCCCCGCGCGCCGGCATCTTTGCCTCGTCGGCTTGCCGGCCGGACTGTCCGAGCGCTTCCACCGCCTCGTCGGAACGCCCCTTGGCCAGGATGAAGCGCGCGAACGCGACAGTGGCCAGGAAGCCGACGAGCCCCAGCGCGATCGCAACGTCGACATAGAGCGTGAAGCCGGTGTCGATGGCGATGACGCCGATGAAACAAACCGTGGTCGAGGTCAGGAGGTCGAGGCCGAGCACTCGGTCGGGCAACGCCGGGCCACGCCAGATACGATAGATGATCAACAGAAAGGCTGCGGTCAGCGCCGCCAGCGACAGCCCCGTCGCGATATGCAGGACCGTCTCCGAAAACTCGTGCAGGCTCATGGGAAAGCCTCCAGGATCTTGCGTTCGAAGCCGTCGGCGATTTCTTGGCGCGCGCCGTCGGGATCCGAGCAGTCGAGCGCGTGGACGTAGAGCGTCGAACGATCTTCCGACACGTCCACCGAGAGGGTGCCGGGCGTCAGTGTGATCATGTTGGCAAGCAGCGTGATCTGAAAGTCCGTTTCCACCTGCAACGGATAGGCGAAGATCCCCGGCTTGAGGTTCATTTTCGGGGTCAGCACGACCATGGCGACGCGCCAGGCCGACAACAGGAGCTGGCCGAGAAAGAAGACCGCCAGCGACACGACGCGCCGGCTGCGCTGGATGTAGCCGACCCGCTCGCTCTCGTCGTTGATGAGCGCCATCGCCATTGCCGCGATGACGAAGCCGAACGCCAGGTTGACCAGGGTGAACGAGCCGGTGACGAACACCCAGAGGAGCGCGAGAAGGATATTGTAGAAGAAATCCTTCATGCCCCGCCTCCGAACACGGACGCGATATAGGCGGACGGATCGATGATGCCGGCAGCGGCCCCGGTGGCGAGCCGTGCCAGCCATTCCGGCGAGACGCCGGCGGCGATGACGAAGGCGGCGAGCCCCAGCAGCGGGATCAGTCCCGTTCCGTGATAGGGCTGCGGCCCGTTGAAATCCTCGTGGTCCGGATCGCCCGTCTCGGGTGAGCGCAACGCCAGCGCTGCTCCGTCCACGGCCGGCCGCCAGAAGGCCAGGGCAAAGACGCGGCCGCTGGCGATGGTGAGAATCAGCCCCGACACCAGAACGGTCGCGGCCAGCCACGGCAGATCGGCCGCCAGCGTCGCCCGGATCAGCATGACCTTCGGCCAGAACCCAGAAAACGGTGGCAGTCCGGCAACGGCCAGCAGAAACACGAGCACCAGCCCGGCAAAGAACGGCGAGGCGCGCCAGAGCCCGCCCATGCCGTCGAGCGAGGACGTGCCGGAGCGGTTCGCAGCGATGCCGGCGGCCAGATAGAGCGCCGTCATCACGACGATGGAATGAAGGGCGTAGGTGATCGAACCGGAGAGGCCCGCCTGCAGCGCCGCCGCGGTCGCCGGCATGTCGCCAGACGCGGCCGATGTGCCGACGAGCGGATCGAGCCCCGGCAGCGCCACGCCCGCCAGCACGGTACCGATGCCGGCGATGACGACGTAGTTCAGCAGCCGCCGCAGGTCGTTCTGCGCCAGTGCCCCCAAGGCTCCGACCATCATCGTCAGCCCCGCCACCCAGGCGATCAGCGGCGTCATGCCGGCGCGCTCCAGGGGGAACAGCATCATCAGCACCCGGATCAGCGCGTAGACGCCGACCTTCGTGAGAAGTCCCGCAAACAGCGCCGACACGACGAAGCGCGGCGTGTGATAGGACGCCGGCAGCCAGGCATTGAGCGGGAAGGCCGCCGCCTTCATCGCGAAGGCGACCAGAAACAGCACGGCGATCGTCGTCACCGCGCCGTCCTGCGGCCGGCTGGCCGCCTGACGGGCGATGTCGGCCATGTTGAGCGTTCCGAAGGCACCATAGAGATAGGCCACCGCGATCAGAAACAGCGTCGTCGCGATCAGGTTGAGGAAGCAGTACTTGGTCGCGCCATCGAGCTGCTCGTGCTGCGATCCGAGGATCAGCAGGCCGAAGGAGCCGATCAGCAGCACCTCGAACCAGACATAGAGATTGAAGATGTCACCGGTCAGAAACGCGCCCGACACGCCGCCCATCATCAGGAACAGAAACGGATAGAACCCGTAACGAAGTTCCTGGCGCTCGGTCGAGGCGACGGCGTAGATGCCGCAGGCCAATGCCACGAAGCCGGCCGCGCACAGGAACAGCCCGCCCATCAGGTCGACCGTGAAGGTGATGCCGAAGGGCGGCCGCCAGGCCCCCATCATCATTGTAAACGGCCCGGTTCGGATCACCCGAAGAAGCAGCGCCAGATCCGTCACGAAGACCAGCGCAAGTCCGGGGACGGCGATATAGGGCTGCCAGGAAATCCGCTTGCGCAGCATCAGCAAGGCGGCGCCGAACAGGAAGCACAAAGCGACCGGCAGGACGATCAGAGCGTCGCCGACAGAAACGCCGGCCGTCAGCATGGCCTCCGAGACGACCCCATGGGAGGATTGCGAGACCGCCATGGTCAATAGCCGAGGGGCGGCAGCCCCCGGTCCTCGGGCTCGGCGAGACGCATCTTGTCGGTATCGTCCGTGTTCAGGTCCTGATAGGCGCGATAGGCCAGCACCAGGAGGAAGGCGAAGAAGGAGAACGAGATCACGATGGCCGTCAGGATCAGCGCCTGCGGCAGAGGGTTGGCGACGGGGATCAGCGGCACCGTCGCATCCTCGGGGATGACCGGCGGCGCAATGCTCTGCACCCGTCCGGTGGTGAAGATCAGGATGTTCACCGCATTGCCAAGAAGCACGATGCCGAGCAGCATCCGGATGATGTGCTTGGACAGGAGCAGGTAGATCGCCGCGGCGAACAGTACCCCGACGAGAACGGAAAGCGCGGTTTCCATCAGTCCCGGTCCCTCTCTTCGAGCGCCAGCGCGATCGAGGTGATGGCACCCGTCACCACCAGATAGACGCCGATGTCGAAAAACAGTGGCGTCGACAGCGCTATTTCCTGGCGGAAGACCTCCGGGAACACCCACTGCGCCTTCAGGAACGGATCGCCCAGCAGCATCGAGAACAGCCCGGCGGTGACGGCAAGCAGCAGCCCGGCGGCCGCGATCGTCATCGGATGGAAGCGCAGCGCGCGGCGCACCGGCGCCACACCGCCCGCGATGCCGTAGATGGCGAAGGCCGACGCGGCGATCAGCCCGCCGATGAAGCCGCCGCCCGGCTCGTTGTGACCGCGCAGCAGCACGAACACCGAGAACACCAGCATGAGCACCGCCAGATACGGCGCGGTGAAGCGGAAAATGACGGTTCTCAAGGCGTCACCTCGGTCGGGTCGGGCTCGCGCCTGGCCTTGCGACCGACGCGGATGCGGATCAGGGCGAGGATCGCCAGGCCGGTCGTCATCACCACCGCGATCTCGCCCATCGTGTCGACGCCGCGGAAGTCGACGATGATGACGTTGACGATGTTGTGGCCGTGCGCCACGGCGTAGCTGTATCGGGTGAAGAAGTCCGACAGAACCGAATCGAACGGCATCTGCGTGACCTTGAGCAGCAGAAAGCCGAAGCCGAGACCGCCGGCTGCGGCAATGGCGGCATCGGGAATGACCTCGCGCCACGGTCGATGATCGTCGAGCGACACCCGAAGACGCGTCATCACGAAGGCCAGGATCACCACCGACAGGGTTTCGACCATGAACTGGGTGAACGACAGGTCCGGCGCTCCCATCAGCATGAACAACATGGCGACGGCGAAGCCTTGAATGCCCAGCGAGACGATCGCCGTCAGCCGGTTCGTCGAGGCCAGCACCACGGCGATGCCGAGAACCGCCACGACGAGCACCGTCCACTCATAGAAGCGCAGGCTGGGGAAGTCCGGCCATTCCGGCAGGCCGCCAGCGAAGATCATGGGTCCAAGCAGGCCGGCGCCGACGATTATGAAGACGGTGGTCATGTAGTAGTCGAGCCTACCCGACTGGAAGACGTTGGTGAGCGCGAACGCGCCTCGGATCAGACCGCGCATCGCCTGATCGAAACCGCGATCCGGCCCCCAGCCGATCGCCGCGAGCAACGACGCCAGCATGCTGCGAACCGATGACGCCCCCCAATAGAGGAGAATCCCGAGCGCGACGGTGAGGATCGACAGCATCAGCGGCATGCCCCAGTGGAAGGCGACCGCCGCATGGATATCGACCGGCTCGCCGACCACGGCCGAGGCCATCGGACTCGAAACCGCATGGTGTGCGAAGCCGGAGAAGAGCGCCGCCAGCAGACCGAGAACGCCAAGCGTCAACGGGCCAAGCCAAAGCAGGATCGGTCCCTCATGCGGATGATGGATCGCCTCGGGGCGCTTGCCCAGGAACGGCTTCAGCGCCACCAGGAAAGCGGCGGCGAACATCAGCGCGTTGCCGGCGACCGCGGCGGCGGTCACCAGCAGCGCCCGTAGATCCAACCCGGCCGTCGCCGAATAGATCTCCTCCTTGGCGAGGAATCCGAAAAACGGCGGCAGGCCGCCCATCGAGGCGGCTCCCAGGATCGCCGCGGCGAAGGTGATCGGCATCGCCTTGCCCAGGCCGCCGAGCGCCGTCAGTTCGCGTGTCCCGGCACCATGATCGACCGATCCGGCGACCATGAAGAGCCCGCCCTTGAACAGCGAATGGGCGATCAGGTAGAGCACCGCGCCCTCCAGCGCGGTCTCCGATCCGACGCCCGTCAGCATCACCATCAGCCCCAGCGAGGCGACCGTAGTGTAGGCCAGGATCAGTTTGAGATCGGTCTGGCGCAGCGCCAGCAGCGCGCCGACCATAAGGGTGAGCCCGCCGAAGACCGGCAGGATCGTCTCCCACAGCGCGGTGTCGCCCAGCGCCGGATTGAGCCGCATCAGCAGATAGACGCCGGCCTTCACCATCGTCGCCGAATGCAGATAGGCCGAAACCGGCGTCGGCGCTTCCATGGCGTTGGGTAGCCAGACATGAAACGGCACCTGCGCCGACTTGGTGAAGGCGCCGACGAGCACGAGGATCAGGATCGGCAGATAATAGGGGCTGTCACGCAAGGCGTCGCCGGCCGCCAGCACCTCGCTCAAGGAGTTCAGTCCGGCGAGCTCGCGCATCATCACCAGCGCGGCCATCAGCGCCAGCCCTCCGCCGCCGGTGATCACCAGCGCCTGGATGGCGCCGCGCCGCGCCGCCTCGCGCTCATGGTCGAAACCGATCAACAGGAAGGAGGTGATCGAGGTCAGCTCCCAATAGACCAGAAGCGTCATCAGGTCGTCGGCGAGCACCACGCCCACCATCGCCGCCATGAACATCAGAATGAAGGAGAAGAAGCGGCCCTGATCGCGATGGCCGGCGAGATAGCCTCCCGCATAGAGCACGATCAGCGTGCCGATGCCGATGATCAGCAGCGCGAAGGCATAGGACAGGCCGTCGAGGCGGAAGGAAAACCGCACGTCGAAGGATGGAATCCACTCGGCGCCGACCAGGACGGGCTCGCCGGACGCCACGGCACCGCCGAACGACAGCAGGATGAGGAAGGCGGCGGCCGGGAAGAGGCCCAACAGCCATGCGGCGTGACGGCCCATCGCACGCTGGGCCATCGGAGCGAAAGCAGCCGCAATCAAAGGAAGCGCGAGCACGAAGTAGAGGAAGTTTGGCTCGGCGCCAGTCATGCGGTCCTCTTGTCCCCTCTCTTCGGCCGATCCCGGCTTGGCCCGCCGGGTTTCGAGCCTCGCCGATCGGCGCCGATGCCCGTCCGACCTGCCATGTAGTGGCTGGAAACAGCGGCGCAAGCCGGGGCAGCCTAGCGGTATCGCGATGAGGGCGCACGCCGAGGCGCGGCAAAAACCTGGGGTTTGGTTCGCTGATCAACCGATCGTGATCCCGATTTAGCCCCCCAATCCAGGTGGGTTGACGGCTTGGCCTTTACCCAATGTTAAAGAACCGGGAAGCTTCCGATGCCAATGTGATCGACCATCCTCCATGATCGATTCGCCGCCGGGCCATCGGGCTGACCGCTTGTTGCCCACGATCAAGCCTCGACGTAGAAACATCTCCCGCCATGCCGAGTTCACGCCCTGTCGACCTGCCGAAACCGCCCGCTCCAAAGCGCCAGCCGATCGTGGACAGCCGTCATGGTCGCGACCGGCAGGACGACTATGCCTGGCTGAGAGCGCACAACTGGCAGGACGTCTTCAAGGACACCTCGATTCTCGATCACGAGATCCGGCAGCATCTCGTCGACGAGAATGCCTATCAGGCCGCAGTCATGGCCGGTTCCGAATCGCTGTGCAAGGATCTGGTCGCCGAAATGCGGGGGCGGATCAAGGAGGACGATTCGTCGGTGCCGGCACCGGACGGCGAATGGGCCTACGGCATCTCCTACACCCATGGAGCCGAATACCCGCGCTATGTGCGGCGGTCCCGCCAGGGCGGGGAGGAGGCCGTGCTTCTCGACGGCCAGAAGGAAGCCGCCAACCGCTCCTATTTCTCGCTGGGCGGCATCGACCATTCGCCGAGCCATCGTTGGCTGGCCTGGTCGCACGACGACAAGGGCTCGGAATACTATACGATTTCGGTCCGCGACCTCGACACCGGGAACGACGAGCCGCAACTCATCGAAGACACCTCCGGCGGCGTGGCCTGGTCGGCGCTGTCGCGCGGCTTCTTCTATATCCACGTGGACAGCAACCACCGGCCGAGCCGGGTCTACTATCATTGTCTCGGCAAGGACTCCGCCGACGACCGACTGGTCTACGAGGAACCCGACGCGGGGTTCTTCATGGGCGTCGGCAAGACCCAATCGAACGAATACATCGTCATCGACGTCCACGATCACGAGACGTCCGAGGCGTGGCTGATTCCGGCGGCCAATCCGGCGGCGGAGCCGCGCCTGGTGGCTGAGCGCGAGACGGGTGTCGAATACGATGTCGATGAGGCCAATGGTACTCTCTACATCCTGACCAACGCCGACGGCGCCCAGGACTTCAAGATCGTCACGGCGGCGAGCGACGCCTTCGGGCGCGGCGAATGGATCGACTACGTGCCGCACGAGGACGGCCGCATGATCCTCAGCCACATGGTGCTGAAGCGTCATCTGATCTGGCTGGAGCGTCGGGACGGCCTCCCCCGGATCGTCGTCAAGCGGCTGGCCGACGACGAGGAACACGCTATCGCCTTCGACGAGGCCGCCTATTCGCTGGGCCTTGCCGGCACCTACGAATTCGACACCACGACGATCCGCTTCACCTATTCGTCGCTCACCACGCCGAGCCAGACCTTCGACTACGACGTGGAGACACGCGAGCGCACGCTGTTGAAGACGCAGGACGTGCCCTCGGGCCACGATCCGGCCGATTACGTCACCCGCCGCATCTTCGCGCCGGCCCAGGACGGCGAGATGGTGCCGGTGTCCCTGCTTTATCGCAAGGATACGCCGCTCGACGGCACCGCGCCGGTGATGCTCTACGGTTATGGATCCTACGGCATTACCATTCCGGCCGCCTTCAACTCCAACTGCCTGTCGCTGGTCGACCGCGGCTTCATCTGGGCGATCGCGCATATCCGCGGCGGCAAGGACAAGGGCTTCGCCTGGTACGACGCCGGCCGCCGGCGCAACAAAGCCAACACCTTCACCGACTTCATTGCCGTCGCGGATCATCTGGTGGCGGAAGGGCTGACCCGCTACGACCGTATCGTCGCCCAGGGCGGCTCGGCCGGGGGCATGCTGATGGGGGCGATCGCCAACATGGCAGCGGAGAAGTTCGGCGCCATTGTCGCCGTCGTGCCGTTCGTCGACGTGCTGAACACCATGCTCGACGACACGCTGCCGCTGACGCCGCCGGAATGGCCCGAATGGGGCAATCCGATCCTGTCGGGCGAAGACTACGAGGTCATCGCCTCCTATAGTCCCTACGACAACGTGAAGGCCCAGGCCTACCCACCGATGCTGGTGCTCGCCGGCTTGACCGACCCGCGCGTCACCTATTGGGAGCCGGCCAAGTGGGTCGCGCGCCTGCGCGAGCTGAAGACCGACGACAATCCGATCCTGCTCCGTGTCAACATGGACGCCGGCCACGGTGGTGCCTCCGGCCGGTTCAACCGGCTCGAGGAGGTCGCCTACATCTACGCGTTCTCGCTGAAGGTGATGGGCCTGGCGGACTGACGCCACCGGTCTGAAGGCGGAAAATCGATCGAGCCGGTCTCATGTCGGCTTGACAAAGCCGCTCGTCGCCGGTCTTGAACGACGCATCCGACGCTCCTTCGGACCGTCGCCGCGACTGATGGCGACGGCGTTCGATCCGTCGGTGCCATGCGACAGGCAGGACAAGCCCCGTGAACGATGTGCGAAACCTGACCGAGGAGACCGAAGCCGGCTCCGTCGACCCTCGACGTTGGATAACGCTCTCGGTTCTGCTTCTGGCGGGCTTCATGAATCTCATCGACGTCACCATAGTGAACGTCGCGATTCCCAGTCTGAAACGCGATCTTCAGGCCACCAGCGCCGGAATCGAGTGGGTCGTCGCGATCTATGTGCTGGCCTTCGCCCTGGGTCTCCTGCCGTTCGGCCGGCTTGGCGACGTCATCGGGCGCAAGCGCATATTCCTGTGCGGGGTTCTCGGCTTCACCGTGTTCTCGGCCTGCTGCGGCCTAGCGCCCAGCATCACGTTTCTCGTCCTGTCACGCGCCTTCCAGGGGCTCTCCGCCTCCATGATGATGCCGCAGGTGATGGCGCTCGCGCAGGTCATCTTTCCGCCGGAGGAGCGCAATTTCGCATTCTCGTTCTTCGGTGTCGCCAATTCGACGGCGTCCGTTGCCGGTCCCCTGGTCGGCGGCACCCTGATCGGCATGGATATCTTCGATCTCTCGTGGCGGCCGATCTTCCTCATCAACATTCCGGTCGGCCTGTTCGCCATCGCGGCGGGTGCCCTGCTGCTCAAGGCCACGCCGCGGGGGCAGCGCCGCGCTCCGGTCGATCTGGTCGGCATCGTCCTGGGCGCGGCGACGATCTTCGCGCTGGTCTTTCCCCTGGTGGAAGGACGCGAGGCCGGCTGGCCCCTCTGGAGCTTCGCCATGATGGCGACATCGCCCGTCCTCGCCGGGCTTTTCCTGGTCTGGGAGCGTCGACGGGCGGCGCGGGGCCAGACCCAGCTGGTGCCCGTCACGCTTCTCGCCCATCGGCAGTTCAGGATCGCGCTTGCCATGGTGACGGTGCTGTTCTCCGGCCCGTCCAGCTTCATGTTCCTGATCGCGATCTTCCTGCAGATGGGCTTCGGCTTCACGCCGCTCCATTCCGGCCTGACCAGCATCCCCTTTCCCGCAGGCGTCCTCCTCGGTGCGCTCGTCGCCGGTCAGTTCGGACCGCGCCATGTCAAGCCGCGGCTCATCGTCGGGCCGCTGATCATCGCGGTTGCGATGACGATCCTCATCGTCATCGTCTCGCAGCTTGGAAGCACCCTTTCGTCGCTGACGCTGACCCTGCCCCTTTTCCTCGGCGGAATCGGCATGGGATCGACCACGGCGCCGTTCTTCCCGACCGCCATGTCGCTCGCGCAAGGCCGCGACGCGGGCTCCGCGGCCGGAACCATCCAGACCTTCCAGCAGATGGGGCTGGCGCTGGGCATCGCCCTCAATGGCCAGATCTTTTTTGCCACCCTGGGCGCCGGCATGGGGCCGCAGGCCTATTCCGGCGCAATGGAGGCCTCGATGAGCTATGTAGTTGTGGCGATGATCGTTCTCGCCATCCTCGCGAGCCGGCTCAACCCGACTGCGCCGGCGTCCGTAGAGATCAGTCCGCCGGCGGCACGGCCTTGAGATAGGCTGCGATCGCCGCACGGTCGGCCTCGGGCAGCATCGCCATGTTGGCCTGGACCGCCACCATGGCGCCGCCGACCGTATCGAAATCCGGGGTAAAGCCGCTGTCGAGATAGTAGGCGATGTCGCTTGCCGACCAGGATCCGATGCCGGCGTCGGACGGCGTAATGTTGGGCACACGCCCCTCGCCTTCCGGGTTGGGCGCGCCGGCCAGCCAGTGGGCATGGTCGAGACCGCCGGCGCCGAAGAGCTGACGCGGTGTATGGCATTCGCCGCAATGGCCCGGCCCCTCGACGAGATACTGGCCCTGCCGCGCCTCGTCCGAGGCGTCGGCCGGCAGGTCGACGATGGGCTCATCGGCAGACAGAAACAGCAGTTTCCAGAGCCCAAGGCTGCGGCGGATGTTGAACGGAAAGGACAGCTCGTGGCCCGGCGCGCGGCCGGAAACCGGCGGCAGCGTCTTCATGAAGGCCCAGAGATCGGCAACGTCCTCGGGCGCCATGCGGGCATAGGAGGTGTAGGGAAACGCCGGATAGAGATGCTGGCCGTCGGGCGCCACGCCGCGCTGCAGCGCGTTGGCGAATTCGGCAAGGCTCCAAGCGCCGATGCCGTCCTGGGGATCGGGCGAGATGTTCGGCGCATAGAACGTCCCGAAATCGGTGCGGAGCGCCGTGCCGCCGGCCAGTTCGAATTTCGCATCGCCCTCCGCTCCCGGCCGGGCATGACAGGATTCGCACCCCGCCAGCCAGAACATCCGCTCGCCGCGTGTCGCATCGCCTGCATCCTCGGGGGGAAGCGCTGCGGCGTCCAGACGCCGCGGCATGGTCAACACATAGAAGACCACAGCACCGACGATCACTAGGAGGAGGATGAGGAGAAGAAGACGCTTCGCCATGGTCAAGGACGATTGCTCGAGCAGGGGCCGGATTCGTCGGCGCCGCGATGACCGGCACCGACCATGAAATCGCAAGGCGGGGACCCCATGGTCCCGGCCTTGAGAAGAGCCCTACTTGTCGATCCGGAACGTCTCGTGGCACGAACGGCAATTACCGGCCACCATGCCGAAGGCCTGCTGGAAAGCCTGAAGATCCTGCGGTGCGGCGGCCACCGCCTGGGTGGCATCGGCCTGATACTTGTCCAGCGCCGCCTTGAACTCGTCCGGCTTCTCCCAGATCGCGGGTGCCGCCTCCGTGTCGTGCCCGGTCATGGAATCCTCCGGAAACAGCGAAGGCAGTTCCTCGGCGGTCGTCTGCAGGGCCGTCAGCACCTCCATCGCCTTGGCCGGATCGAAGGCCACCTCCTTTTTGAGCATCTGGCTGGCCGTTTTGGCCGCCTGCCCGTTCTGCTTCATCAAGTCCTGGCGGCGCTCGATCGGATCCGTATCCTGGGCAAGGGCGGTTCCCACCGCGGCAAACCCGATGACCGCCGCGACGACTGCGGCGCTGACGCGAAGGCGAGAAGGCATCTGCATGGGGTATCCCCTACTCCTGGGTTCTAGAGCGTTTCTACGCTTGCGGGGAGAATAGGCGGGGCCAGTGGTTCGACCACATGACTTTCGGTCGCGTTTCTTGAACTCTGCGTGAACAACGCCGCAGCCCGACGCCTCGTCACAAAAAAAGCCCCCGCGCCGATGACGCGGGGGCCGATCACAAAAACTCCGGCGCTGCTCAGCGGGCAGCGGCCTCGTAGCACTCGAGCACGTAGTCCCAGTTGATCAGGTTATCGACCCAGGCCTCGAGATATTTCGGCCGGGCGTTGCGATAGTCGATGTAATAGGAGTGCTCCCACACATCGACGCCCAGGATCGGCGCGCCACCGTGGACAAGCGGATTTTCGCCGTTCGGCGTCTTCACGATTTCGAGCTTGCCGTCCTTGACGGCGACCCAGGCCCAGCCCGAACCGAACTGGCCCTTGCCCGCGGTGATGAAGTCCTCGCGGAACTTGTCATAGCCGCCCAGATCGGAATCGAAAGCCGTCTGCAGCTTGCCCGGCAGGCTCTTGCCGCCACCGCCCGGCTTCATCCATTTCCAGAAATGGATGTGATTGAAGTGCTGGGCGGCATTGTTGAAGAGCGGCTGGTTCTTGCCATAGGAGGCCTTGACCACCTCTTCGACACTGGCATCGGACAGCCCGGCGTCGGCGGCTAGCGAGTTGCCGGTCTCGACATAAGCGTTGTGATGCTTGTCGTGATGATATTCGAGCGTTTCCTTCGACATATAAGGCGCCAATGCGTCGTAGGCATAGGGCAGCTCTGGAAGCGTGAAGGCCATGTTCGTCTCCTTCTTGTTCGGGAATTCGATACGCGACTGGCCGGCCCCGTTAGGACACGGGGCGCGCGCCGGACGTTTTGCCTTACTTAGTTCGCCGAGCCTGGAAGAAAATGCGTCGGCCTGCCGGAGCCGAGAAAAATGACGCCTAAAGTGCCAGGGCTCCATTTTCGCGAGCGAAGCGCCAATAGAGCTCCCGCGCACGTTCGTAGACCGGGCCGGCCCCGAGTTCACGCTGCTCGACGCGGGTCACCGGCACCACCTTGGAATGATTGCCGGTAGAGAACACCTCGTCGGCCTGCAGGAAGTCCTCGATCGTCAGCCGCACCTCCTCCACCGGCATCCCGTCGGCGCGAAGCAGCGAGATGACGCGCTGGCGCGTCACACCATTCAGGAAGCAGCCGTTGGGCACCGGGGTGAAGACGACGCCATCCTTGGCGAGGAAGATATTGGAGGTGCCGGTTTCGCAAACATTGCCCAGCATGTCGCGCACCAGGGCATTGTCGAAGCCGCGCGAACGCGCCTCGATGATCGCACGGCCGTTGTTGGGATAGAGACACCCCGCCTTGGCGAGCGTCGGCATCGTCTCCGGGGTGGGGCGGCGGAACGGCGACAGCGTCACCGAAAAGCCGGCCGAAGGGATCATCGGCGATTCGTAGAGGCAGAGACAGAAGCGCGTCGAGGCCGGATCGGCCGGCACGCCCATATACCCACCGTCCTCGGCCCAATACATCGGCCGAATGTAGACCGCCGTTTCGCCGTCGAAACGCTTGAGGCCTTCCGCCGTGAGCCGTGCGATCTCCGTGGCCTCGACCGTCGCGGCGAGCCCCATCGCCACCGCCGACCGATTGAGTCGCTCGCAGTGGCGGTCGAGGTCGGGAGCGAGGCCTTCGAACCATCGCGCGCCATCGAACACGCTCGAGCCCAGCCACATGACGTGGCTGCGCGGACCAACCAGGCCGGGATTGCCTTCCAGCCATTCGCCGTCGAAGAATGTCAGGGTCCGCGTCTGGTCCTGTGCCATCAATGCCTCCAGGCAGCCCGTCCAAGGCCGAGTTCGAGTCCGGGGGTGATCCTTAAAGCAAGCCCGCGGACGTGGAAACCCATGCGCCGCGGCATCGGCGCCGGGGAAAACGACAATACGCCATCTTGCCGAACGCCCGTATCCGCCCCACGGTGCGCCGAATCAATGGACCGATGCTCTAGCTGGCGAAACCGGGAGCTTGCGATCTTGCCAACAGTCTACGTCTTCGATGCCTATGGCACGCTTTTCGACACCAGCGCGGCGGTCCGCCGCCATGCCGGCGAACTGGGCGCGGCCGGCCAGAAGCTCGCCGATCTCTGGCGGCGCAAGCAGCTGGAATATTCCTGGGTCCGCAGCCTCATGGGACCGTGCGACCGCGATTTCTGGCAGCTCACCGTCGATGCCCTGGACCACGCGCTGCTCGCCGTTCCGGAGGCCGACCGCAAGCTGCGCGACTGCCTGCTCGAAGCCTATCGCGATCTCGATACCTACGACGAAGTTCCACAGGTGCTTGGCGCCTTGAAGGACAAGGGTGCCAAGCTGGCGATCCTGTCCAACGGCTCGCACGAGATGCTGGAGCGCGCCATCCGCTCCGCCGGCCTCGATCAGATCTTCGACCGCGTCTTCTCCGCCGAGGACATCAAGCGCTACAAGGTCTGGCCGGACGTCTACGATATGGTGACCACGGCCTACCGGCTCTATCCGGAAGCAGTTTCCTTCCAGTCGTCCAATCGCTGGGACATCGCCGGCGCCAGGCGCTTCGGCTTCACCACCGTGTGGATCAACCGCACGCAGGATCCCGACGAATACCTCGATTGTCCGCCATCGGCGGTGCTGCCGGACCTCAAGGCCCTGCCGATGATGTTGTAATTCGGACACCACAATCATCGCATCGCAAATCGGGAGGGGAACGAATCCCTCGCGTGGCGTGTTCGGGCTGCCGTGGAGAAAAACAAGCGCCGGCCATCGACTCGGCGCGAAGGATAGGCTGGAACATGCGTATTGGAGTTGAAGGCACCCTGTCGCGGCGCCGTTTTCTCATGGGTCTGGGTCTCGGCGCGACGGCGCTGGGCGCGGGCTGCTCGTCATTGGGGTCTAGAGCCCGCGTCGTCATGCAGCCTATGTTGGGCGGCACAGGCGGCAGCTATGGTGCTCCGGGCCAATATGCCGCCATGTACGGTCCGATCACCGATCACGGCTACAACATTCCCGCTGTCGACCTCCGCCGCGTCGATCCGCGGTTCTATCGCCAGGAAGTCGTCGATCCGACCGGCGAGGCGCCGGGCACCATCGTGATCGATACCGCCGGACGGTTCGCCTATCTCGTCCAGCCCGGCGGTCGGGCCATGCGCTACGGCGTCGGTATCGGTCGCGAGGGCTTCGCCTGGGGCGGCCGCGCGAAGATCCAGTACAAGAAGGTCTGGCCCACCTGGACGCCGCCGTCGGAGATGATCGCGCGCCAGCCGGAACTCGCCCAATACGCCGACGGCATGCAGCCCGGCCTCACGAATCCGCTCGGTGCGCGGGCGCTCTATCTCTTCGAGGACGGCCGCGACACGCTTTACCGCCTGCACGGCACACCGGAATACTGGACCATCGGCAAGGCTGTCTCGTCCGGCTGCGTGCGCTTCATGAACCACGACATCATCGACCTCTACAGCCGAGTGCCCGCCGGCACGCCGGTGATCGTGTCCCAGAGCGGCATCGCCTGAGCCCAAGCCTTCCCGGTCGACAACAAGTGGAGCGCCGTCGAAATCTTTTCGGCGGCGCTTTCCCTTGTGTTTTGATGGCTTGATCGCCGCGCCGCCTTCGATCTTCTCCGATCAGCTTCCACACGCCTGCCAAAAGTTGCTCGGCGGCGCGATCAAGTCGTGGCTAGGAAAGGAAAACGCGAAGCCGCCGCACCGGTGCCTTAGTTTCCTGATTTGTCGGCGACACCAAATACAGAAGTAACTGATCTTTAATGATACCGCCGTTCTACCGCGGCGTTTTTTTTGGTAGGTAAAGGGGATGGCCCCGCGGCGGGGGCGAAATGCGGCGTGTCGTGCGAGAGATTGTAAAGGCGCGACGTATAACGAGAAACGGCAGGGGGTGATGACGGTTCAGGCACAGGCGAGCGGGCCTGCGGCAAGACCATGGCGCCAGAGTGCCCGCCGAGGGCGGCTGCTCCGCCGGCTGCCTCTGCTCGTCCATATCACCGGCTTCGCCCTGCTTATTTTCCTGCCCGCTCTGCTGTTCAGCGTCTATCTGGTCGTCCAGTTCTCGCGCCAGCAGGAACAGCTCGCTGCGGGTCAGGTCGCCGACACGGCCGTCATCGTATCGAGCGCCATCGATCGCGAAATTTACGGCATGCTGACGGCGGCCAACGTCCTCGCCTCGTCTCCCTTCATCGACGAAGACGACCTGTCGCGCTTCCATGAGCGCACCGGCCAGGCCCTTCATGGCGCCAACGCCGTCCTAGTCGACCAGTCGATGGATGTCGTCCTGAACACGCGCCTGCCCTTCCCGATGGAGCCGAGACCGACAGTCGCGCCGGATGTCGTCGAGAAGGTCTTCAAGACGCGGACGCCTCAGGTCTCCGACGTCTATTTCGGGCCCAACGCCGAGGATTTCCTGTTTCACGTCGCGGTTCCGGTGATCCGCAACAATAAGGTGGTCTACGTCCTGGTGGTCAATCGCCCAGCCGAAAGCCTCGGCGCGCTGATCACCAGCCGCACTTTGCCCGAAGCCTGGGCGACCGTCGTCAAGGACGGCAAGGGCCACCGGGTGTTCGCCGCGCTGTCGTCCGGTTCGGGCGTCGGGCTGCGGCCCGTGGCCCAGGAAAATCCGTCGATCGCCGAGACGCTCGGCGACGGCGACCCGGCCGGGATGATCGAGGCCAGCCAGTCCTCCTTTCTGACCGGCTGGACCACCACGGTCGCGGTGCCGCGCAGCGTCATCGACCGCACGGTCCTGCAATCCTGGAAGATGCTTGCGGCCGCCGGCATCGTGCTTCTCATGTTCTGCGTCATGCTGGCGTTCCTGTTCGGCCGCTGGATCGCCGCTCCGATCCAGCGTCTGTCCGATCAGGCTGAAGCCATCGGCAAGGGGCAGCCGGCGGTGCCGATCCGCACCAACATCGAAGAGATCGGCGAAGTCTCCAAGGTTCTGGCGCTCGCCTCGCGCGAACGGCGGGAGGCCGAGGAACAGAATCGCCTGCTGATGCGCGAGATGACGCATCGGGCCAAAAACCAGTATGCCCTGATCGCCGCGATCGCCCGTCGGGCGGCCAAGGAAAGCTCCGACACCTCGCAGTTCCTTGCGACCCTGTCGGACGCGTTGAATTCGCTGGCCCGCTCGGCCGACCTGCTCGCCGGCAAGGGTTGGGACAGCGCACCGCTGCGCAGCCTCGTCGCCTCGCAGCTTCAGGCATTCGGCGCCAGCGAAGAAGGCGGCGAGCAATTCACCATTCGCGGCCCGATGGTCCAGCTCAATCCGTCGGCGGCGCAGACCATCGGCCTCGCCCTGCACGAATTGGCGACGAACGCCGCCAAATACGGTGCTCTCTCCGTCGACGAAGGCGCCGTGGAGATCGAGTGGAATCTGGACACCGACTTCGTCATGACCTGGCGCGAACTCGGCGGTCCCGCGGTGAGCCCGCCGCGGCATCAGGGCTTCGGAAGCCTGGTGGTCAAGAAGATGACGGCGCGTGGCCTTGGCGGCGACGTCGACATGGAGTTTGCGCCGACCGGCGTCGTCTGGCGCCTGGTCGCCCCGGCGGACTCGATCACCGTCTCCTGACATCCTCGCTCACCACCTTTTTCGCCCGTTTCAGCAGATTTGTGCAGCGGCCCCCTGGTCATGACAGGGATTTTCCGGACATGAGGCAACGGGCGGCCTACCTTTGCGGTTTGCCGATCGATCGAACGCCCGTGGTTTGGAGTTGCCGATGCTGGAAATCTATCGCTTCGAGGCCGGACGGACGATGACCGCTCGCGTCGCGCCGGATGCCATTGCGCCGGATGCCATGTGGATCGACGCGATATCCCCGTCGCCCGCCGAGATCCATGCCATCGAAGCCTTGTGCAGCATCGAACTGCCGTCGAAGGAGGACATGCGGGAGATCGAGGTCACGAGCCGGCTCTACTCCGAAGACGGCGCCGACTTCATGACCGCGTCGGTGGGATTTGGTCAGCATGAAGGTCAGCCGTCCTTCGCGCCCGTCACCTTCATCCTGGCCGGCGAGCGCCTGGTCACGATTCGCTACACCGAGCCGAAGAGCTTCGCCCTCTTCGCCGCCAAGCTCTGCCGGGAGGCTCCGGGCGACGCCGAGGCATTGGCGGCGCTGGCCGGGCAGGAAACAGGCAAGCGGTCTCGTGGCCCATCGGCCGACAGCGTGCTGATCGGCCTTCTGGAAGCGGTGATCGACCGGATCGCCGACATGCTCGAAGGGATCGCGGCCGATCTGGACCAGATCGGATCCGACATCTTCGCCGCGTCGAGTAACAAGAGGCCGACGGGAACCGCCGACTTCAAGGAACTGCTTCGGCGCCTGGGCTCGGCTGGCGATCTCAGTTCCAAGGCCCGAGAAAGCCTGGCGATCTTCGACCGGATGATGCCGTTTCTGCAGATCACGCTGGATCGGCGCAAGCCGCTGAAGGAGACCAAGGCTCGGGTCAAGGCGATGGCGCGCGACGTCCAGTCGCTGAACGACTTCGTCTCGTTTCTGTCGAACAAGACCACCTTTCTCCTCGATACCACGGTCGGCATGATCTCGATCGAGCAGAACGGCATTATCAAGATCTTCTCCGTGGCGGCCGTGGGCTTCATGCCGCCGACGCTGGTCGCCTCGATCTACGGTATGAACTTTCATTTCATGCCCGAGCTCGACTGGCCGTTCGGCTATCCCTTCGCCCTTGGCCTGATGCTGATCTCCGCCGTCGTTCCGCTGGTCTTCTTCCGCTACAAGCGATGGCTGTAGCAAACGCCATGCAGCCAGGGCTACGGCAATGCGTGTTGTGAGATCTGTCGCGCTGCTCGTCGGCCTGATCTATGTCCTGCCCACCCTGCTGGCCGTGACACTATGATGGATCGAGGATCGTCCGGGCTCGTGGCGGAACGCCGACTGGTCCTCCTCCGGGCTTCTTCCGGCACCGGAGGCCGGCAAGGCTGCTGTCTACGTCCTGGCCGCGCGCACCGGCGGCCTCAAGGGCGCGGTCTCGGAACATTCGTGGATCGTGTTGAAGGCAGCGGGCGAGCCCATCTACGAGCGCTGGGACAAGGTCGGCTGGGGCCAACCAATTCGACGCAACTCCCAGCCGCCGGACGGCCGCTGGTATTACAACGAACCGCATGTGGTGCTGAGGAGAACCGGCAAGGTCGCCGAAGAGCTGATCCCGAAGGTCCGACAAGCCATCGAGACCTATCCCTTCGCCATGCGCGGCGGCTATCGGATTTTTCCCGGTCCGAACTCCAACACGTTCGTGTCCTATGTCCTGCGGACAGTCCCAGGACTCGACGTCGTGCTACCGCCGACGGCGGTCGGCCGCGACTACCCGACGGGGACGGCGCTTTCCTCCACTGATGCCGACCATCGCGATCTGCGAGTCTCGCTGGCCGGCTATGTGGGCGTCAATGTCGGTCGCGAGACAGGGTTCGAGCTGAACATCCTCGGCCTTGTCGCCGGCATCGATCCGTTCCGCCGGACCGTCAAGGTCCCCGCCTTCGGCGCCTATTCGCTGTGGCCCGACTGAGGCGGCCCGCCGCCGCAAAGTGACGCTCTTGCACCGGATGCGCGTTTGCGGGAAGAACGCCCGCGAGCCTGCGAAAGGCCGGGATTGAGGGAGTGTGACGACAATGTTTCTGTGCTGCGGCGACGCCTTGTTCGACCTTTTCAGTGAGCCGGAGAGCGACGTCTCCAAGATCATGCTCGCTGGCCGGGTGGGCGGATCGCCCCTGAACGTGGCCATGGGCCTCGCCCGACTCGGCCAGCCGGTCGGCTATTTTACCAAGCTGTCCGGCGACGCCTTCGGCCTGCGCATTCGCGCCTTCATGGAGCGCGAGGCGATCGCCACCAACCACCTGATCCCGACAGAGCGGCACACCACCTTGGCCGTCGTCTCGCTGTCGGCCTCCGGCTCGCCCACCTATGACTTCTACGTGGAAGGCACCGCCGACCGCTCGATCGAGCGGTCCGACCTGCCGGCGACCCTGCCGGAGGCGGTGGAAGCCATCCACATCGGTTCCTATACCACCGTGACCGAACCCACGGCATCGGCGCTTCAGGCATTGGTCGACCGCGAGGCCGGTCGCCGCTTCATCTCCTACGACCCCAACATCCGGGCGTCCATCGAGCCCGACCTGGACCTCTGGCGAGAGAGAGTGGCGAAGGTCGTTCCCAAGGCGTCGCTGGTCAAGGCCAGCGACGAAGATCTCGCATTGCTGTTTCCCGGCAAGGATCCCGCCGCCGTCGCCGCCGACTGGATCGCGGCCGGCGCCGCCCTTGCCGTCGTCACACGCGGAGAAAAAGGCGCCATCGCCCTGGCGCGGTCCGGCGCCCGGGCCGAAGTCCCCGGCTTGACGGTGACCGTTGCCGACACGGTCGGCGCCGGCGACACCTTCCAGGCGGCGCTGCTGACCAAGCTCAAAGAGGACGCCATGCTGTCGCGGCAGGCGCTGGAAGCGATCGACGGCACGGCGCTCGGCGCCCTTCTGGGCTTTGCGGTCAAGGCGGCAGCCATCACCTGTTCGCGACGCGGCGCCGATTTGCCGCGCCGCGCCGATCTCGGCCTCGCCTGACCGGCCGCATCTCCCGGGGCGGACGGCCAAGCCGTCTGCCATGAAAAAACCCGCCGGACAGTCGTCCGGCGGGTTCCAAACCAGCGAGACGGGCTCGCTTAGTTGAAGTGGTACGAAGCCTTGGCCCACACCGTGTGGAAGTCCAGATCGCTCGAGGTCGAGAAATCGTCGGTTCCCGTCGGGCTGTCGACGTCGAAGTCATGCTCGCCGAGGTTGGTGTAGAGGTATTCGACACCAACCGACACATTCGGCGTGGCGAGATAGTCAAGACCGCCGCCGACGGCATAACCGAAGTTGTCGCTGTCGTTGCTGGCGCTGTAGCCAGCCGCCTCGGCCGTCGCATTCAGGCCGGTCGAATCGTCGATATTCGCCCAGGCGAGACCGCCGGTGCCGTAAACCATGAAGCGATCCATGGCATAACCGGCCTTCAAGCGGGCCGTGCCCATCTCCTTGATGCGGTAGGAGTCGGCCGCAACGCTGCCGGCGCCATCGCTATAAAGAGCGGTGCTCTGCGCATCCATGAAGTTGAGGTCGACCAAGCCACCGAAGACGAAGTTGTCCATCTGGTAGTCGTAGCCGGCATGGATACCGCCGATGAAACCGGCGTCGTCATCGTCGCGATCATAGACGTCGCCGCCAAACGCGCCACCGAGCTGGCCGCCGACGTAGAAGCCCGACCAGGTGTAGGCCGGAGCCGCCTCATAGACCGGCGCGGGTGCCGGCGGCTCCTCGTAGACCACGTCCGCCGCGAGCGCCGGCGTCACGAAAGCAGTGGAAGCAAGCAGCAAAGCGAAGCGTTTCATATTCGATACTCCAATTTCTGTCGCAAAGCGACCGTTTGTCGGGACGTAAAAGAATAGTTTTCTAGTCCCGAACACTTTAGGTTCAGAAAGGTTTCCAGCCCGGCTAGTAAGATCTGTCTTTTGACTTCACCGGTTAGAAGCAGCGCTTAACGCTCTCTGCCTCAATACCGAATTCCACCTCACATTCAGGGTGTTCCGTCAGTATCTTTCTGATTCGTGACGAAAAAACCTTTCATTTTAGTTAAGCGCCGCAACCAACTTCGTGGCCACTTGCACCCAACGATCCGTTGCCCTCGTCGAGCACGCGTCTCGTTGTTGAGGCTGAAATGAGGCTGATTTTCGAAGGAACAAGGCAGGGGTCGCAACATCGCTCATGGGTGTTGCAGGTCGGACACGTGGCATTGCGGCCACAGTGGGTGTCGCTAAGGTGTTGTTCCCTTGGAAACAATCGGGGCCCGCGCTGATCGGCAGCTTTTGTCGCACAGACAGAGCGATTGCGCCGCCTCTACCTTCTGGGCCATAGTCAATCTAGGATTGCCGCCAATCGATGATCATGGAGTCATGATGCAAATCAGAAGCGTTCTAACCGGTCTCGTTCTGGCGATGCTGGTCAGTGTACCCGTCGCCGCCCAGACGGTGGGCGACCCGGCGGCCGGAAAAAAATTGTTCGTCAAGTGCATGGCATGTCATCGAATTGGCCCCGGCGCCAAAAATCTCGTCGGTCCGGAATTGAACGGCATCGTCGGCGAGGAAGTCGGTGTGGTGGAGGGCTATCCCTTCTCGCCTGCCTTCAAGGAATGGTCCGAGGGCAAGGTCTGGACCGCCGATCTGCTGGCCGAGTGGCTGCGCAATCCCAAGGCTGTGGTCGCCAAGACGAAGATGATTTTCGTCGGCTTCAAGAAGGATGACGACCTGGCGAACATCATCGCCTATCTGGCCAGCTTCGATGAAGACGGCAACGCTGCCGATCCGGCCGAGCGCATAGCCAACGCCGGCGCCGCAGCCCAGTAGGGCTACTGCGCGTCGCCGACGACAAGGGCGATCGCGGCGCCGTGGGTGCGCGGCGGTCTGCGAAATCGCTGCGGCGGCCCGAGCCCGGCATTTGAATTGTGTCAAGCGCCCGGCCCTGGCTTGTCAGCGAACGGTCTCATCTCGGACCAAGGATGCGAAATCCGCTTCGAATGAAAGGCTGCTTCGGCGCCCTTTTTCTTGCCGGTAGCACTGTCCGATTTCTGCCCACGGCACCGCCCAAGGGCGCCCTCCCCCAAAAACTCCAGTCAGTCGGCCGACCTCGGGACCTGACAAGACATGCGACCATTTGGCCCAGGCCGGGAACGGCGAAACCCCGCAATTTCTGAACGACTCGCCAACCCCGCTTTGATCCAGATCAAAGTTGGGCGAAGTGACCGATGATCGTATCCGGACGGGAGAACTTAGAAGGAGTCTAAACTATGATCCGCTCAGGGGCGCTGGCGTTGGGAGTGGGGCTGGCGACGATGGCAACAGCGGCGAATGCCGACGATCTGCGGGATATGGCCAAGGACCTGTTCGGTCCGATTCCGGCCCAGGTGTCGGACGTCCGCGGCCAACCGGTGACCGACGCACAGGTCGAGCTTGGCCGCATGCTGTTCTTCGATCCCCGGCTCTCGTCGAGCCATATCATCAGCTGCAACACCTGCCACAACGTTGGAACCGGAGGTGCCGACAACGTGCCGACCTCGATCGGCCACGCCTGGCAGAAAGGGCCGAGAAATTCGCCGACTGTGTTCAACTCGGTCTTCAATGTCGCGCAGTTCTGGGACGGCCGCGCCGCCGATCTGCGCGAACAGGCCAAGGGACCGGTCCAGGCCGGTGTCGAAATGGCCAGCACGCCGGAACTCGTCGTAACGACCCTGAAAAGCATGCCGGGCTATGTCGAAGCCTTCGGCAAAGCGTTCCCGGACGCCGACGACGCGGTCACTTTCGACAACATGGCACTGGCCATCGAGGCCTACGAGACGACGCTGGTCACGCCGAATTCGCGGTTCGACCAGTATATCGATGGCCAGGACGATGTCTTGAACGACGAGGAGCGTCACGGCCTGGAGGTCTTCATCAACACCGGCTGCGCCGGCTGCCATTACAGCTCCAATTTCGGCGGACAGGACTATTTCCCGTTCGGCGTCATCGAAAAACCGGGAGCCGATATCCTGCCCGAGGGCGACAAGGGCCGTTTCACCGTCACGCAGACGGCCTCGGACGAATATGTGTTCCGCGCGGCGCCGTTGCGCAACGTCGAGCTCACTGCGCCATATTTCCACAGCGGACAGGCTTGGGATTTGGAACAAGCTGTGGGTATTATGGCGTCGGCACAATTGGGCACGGAGATGTCGCAAGAGGATATCGAGGCGGTCTCGGCTTTCCTGAAGACGCTGACCGGCGAACGGCCTGAGATCGTCTATCCGGTCTTGCCGGTGAGCACGGAAGAGACCCCGAAGCCTGAATTCATGGTCCCGCCGCAGTAGGGACCGGACGTTTTCGAAGACCGCTCAGCGACCCGAGCACGTCTTCGCTTTGGCCCCTCGACCGCCTTGTCGAGGGGTTTTTTTATTCGGACGAGGGGCGCCGCCGCCCTCCCTAAAGGGCGGCGCTCCAGGAACTCGGCCCAAAAGTGTTCGAAACGTCCGCCCGCCGGAGAGCTGCGCCGGGCCGCAACGCGGGCTCCCCTTCGGCACACGCCGTCGCGTCGCAATTCGCAGGCCCACAGCGAAGGCGGCTAACCGTGTTCGGATCCCCGCCTTCGGACTGCCAACTCCTCAGCGCACACGCATGCCCTGGGCCTCGTCGTAATGCAGCGGCGTGTCGGATTTCGGCAGCGGTGCATCCTCGGGGCCGACGGCGACGCCGTAGTCCCAGTCCGGCGGACAGATGGCGACATAGCGGGCATAGCCGCCGAGGCCGCCCTGGAACTTCGGATAGCCGATCGCCACCAGCGCGCCGGTCTCCGGCACCTGGTCGAGATTGGCCACGCCCTCGGCCTGCGCATAGCCGTTGTGCATCAGCCAGTATTCGCCCTCGAGATCGGGGGTGGAATCGGTGTCGAGCGGCTCATGGCCATGGAACAGGATGTGTCGCTGCTCGTGCAGGAATTTCAGCGCATCCAGGCCGACGCCGGGAAACTCCTTGAGCGTGGCGAGTTTCGGGTCCGGCCAGGCTTTGGACCAATCGGAGCGCACGAACACCACAGAACCTTCCGGGATTTCTCCGTGCTCCTTTTCCCAGGCCTCGATGTCGGAGACCTGAAGCGCATAATTCGGATCGGACTCGAGCTGCTCGACGATGGAGATCACCACCAGCGGCCTCAGCGTATAGGTTGCCGGCAATTCGTCGATCGAAGGATATTCCGGCGCCCAGTGGGCCGGCGGATCGAGCTGGGTGCCGAGCTGATCGGTCGCCAGTTCGTAGGCCGTCGCCTCGAAGCCGTGCTTGTCGTAGCTGTAGGTGTCGCCCTTGGCCGCATAGCCTTCGAGATCGGCTCCGGCCTTCGCGGGCTTGAACGTCGAATTGCCGAAGCCGGCCCAAACCGGGATCGCCGGCGTGATCGTATGGGTCAGGTCCACATATTTCGCGCCCTTCAAGGCCGAATTGTAGACCGACCACAGGCCCGGAGCCTCGTCGGCGCGCGCGGCGAGGGGCGCCAGACTCAGCGCAAGCAACAGGGCAAACCGGGAAGCACGGGCAAAGACTGGCGTCATGGGCAGGACCTTTCGTTGGGAAGCCGAAACCGTCAGCCTAGAGCATGATCCCGAAAAGTGGGAACCGGTTTTCGGAAAAGATCATGCAAAAACCGGAGAATAGAGCGGGATGATGAGCGCAGCTCATCTCATCACGCTAGCAAAGCACCGCGCTTGCACAAGATGGCCGGCACCGATGGTGCAGCGACGCCGGCGCGCCGTGGTCAGCCCCGGCTTTGCGCGGCCGGCAGCGGGTGAAAGCAGGCCGCGTGGTGGTCCGCACCGCGCTCGGCCATGTCGAGGGCCGGCGACCTGTCCGTGCAGTCAGCCTGGGCGCGCGGACAGCGCGGCGCGAAGGCACAGCCGGGCGGCGGAGCGTAAGGGTTCGGCAGCTCGCCGGAGTCTTGGCCTGCCGCAATATGCCGGCGTCCCGGCACCGGCGCGGAATCGAGCAGAAGCCGCGTGTAGGGATGCAAGGGCTCGCGAAACAATGGCCGTGTCGGGCCTTCCTCCACGAGCGCGCCGAAATACATGACGGCGACGCGCGTCGCGACGCTCTCCACCACGGCCAGGTCATGGCTGATGAAGACATAGGTGAGGTCCCGCTCGGCTTTCAGGCGGTCGAGCAGATTGAGCACCTGCGCCTGCACCGAGACGTCGAGCGCCGAGACGGGCTCGTCGAGAACCAGGATTTCCGGCTCGGCGGCGAGGGCACGCGCCACCGCGATCCGCTGGGCCTGGCCGCCGGAGAATTCGTGCGGATAGCGCTCCAGGAATTCCGGGCGCAGGTTCACCGCCTCCAGCAACTCGTCGAGCTTGGCTGTGCGCGTCGCCGCATCATAACCGAGCAGATGGCGCATCGGCGCTTCGAGGATCGCCTTGATGCGCATTCGCGGATTGAGCGACGAGACCGGATCCTGAAAGACATATTGCAGCCGTCGCGCCAGCGCGCGGGCGCCGCCTTGCGTCAGGTCTTCGCCGTCGAGGCGGATCGAGCCCGCCGTCGGTCGGTCGAGCCCCACCAGCATGCGCGCGAGCGTCGACTTGCCGCAGCCGGACTCGCCGACGATGCCGAGCGTCTCGCCTCGCTTGAGGTCGAGCGAGAGCGTGCGCACGGCGGTGAGCTTCGGCTTCTCCCGGCCGAGCCAGGTACGTCCGCCGCCGAAGGTGCGTTCGAGTGCGCGGACTTCCATCAGCGCGGCCATCTAGAGCGCCTCCCCTTCAGCCAGCGGATGGAGACAGCGGGCCCTCTGCGCTTCGCGCTGCCGCGCCATCGCAATGTCCCCACCCTGGCAATCGGGCTCGGCGCGCGGACATCGATCGGCGAAGGCACAACCCTCCGGCCAACGGGCGGCGGCCGGCGGCCGGCCGGGGATCGCCTCCATGCGCCGCTCCGGCTGGCCGATCACCGGCACGCAGTCGATCAGCATCCGCGTATAGGGGTGCGCCGGGGCGCTGAGCACTTGGTCCGTCGGCCCCTCCTCCACGATGCGGCCCGCATACATCACCGCCACCCGGTCGCAGATCTCCGAGACCACGCCGAAATCGTGAGTGATGAAGAGGACCGCCGTTTCTTTCTCCCGCCGCAGATCGTCGATCAGCCGCAGCACCTGGGCCTGCACCGTGACGTCCAGCGCCGTCGTCGGTTCGTCGGCGATGATGAGGCGCGGATCGTTGGCAAGCGCCATGGCGATCGAAACGCGCTGGCGCATGCCGCCCGACAGTTCGTGCGGAAAGGCATGGCGGCGCTCGGCGGCATTGGGGATCCGCACGAGGTCCAGCAATTCCAGGCAGCGCTCCTCCGCCTGCCGTTTGGACAGCCGCTGATGCGCCTGGATCGCCTCGATGATCTGATCGCCGACCGTGAACAGCGGATGCAAGGTCGCCAGCGGATCCTGGAACACATGAGAGATCTCGCCGCCGCGCAAGGCCCACAGCTTGGACAGCGGCGCATCGAGCAGATCGTCTCCGGCAAAGCGGACCGCTCCGCCGGATATGACGCCGGGCGGCGAAGGCACGAGTCCGGTCAGCGACATGGCCGTCACCGATTTGCCCGAGCCCGACTCGCCGATCAGCCCCAGGCATTCGCCGGGCATGATCGTCAGATCGACCCCGCCGACCGCGACATGGACGTTCGATCCGATACGAAAGTCCACCCGCAGCCCGCGCGCGTCGAGCACCGCCTGTCGGCTGTCCGATTCCCGCTCCGGCGGCTTGCGGTCGCGCGCGACCGCTGTCCGGGCCGACGGCCGGGCGAGCGCGCCGGACCGCAGGCGCGGGTCGAGCACGTCGCGGATGCCGTCGCCGAGCAGATTGGTGCTCATGACGATCACGAAGATCATCAGGCCCGGGACGAGAGAGATCATCGGCGCGGTGAAGAGCAGCTTGCGACCTTCTCCCAGCATCGAGCCGAGATCGGCCTGCGGCGGCTGGGCGCCGAGCCCCAGGAAGGAGAGACCGGCCGTCTCCAGGATCATCCAACCGACCGTCGTCGACATGGTGATGACGATTGCCGGCAGCACGTTGGGCAGGATCTCTGTGGCGACGATGCGGCCATGCCCCTTGCCGGAGAGGCGCGCCGCATCCACGAACTCCCGATGCGCGAGGCCGATGGCGAGGCCGCGTACGTTGCGCGCGAAGAACGGGATGTTGACCACGGCGATGGCGTAGAGCGCGTTGAGCAGACCCGGGCCGAGGGCGGCGACGATGGCGAGCGCCAGCAGAATATACGGAAACGCCATCAGCATATCGATGCCGCGCATCAGGATATTATCGGTGCGCCCGCCCGCATAGCCCGCAATAAGGCCGATCGCCGATCCCAGGACGGCCGCGATCAGCGAGGCGGAGACGCCGACGGCCAGCGACACCCGCGTGCCCCAGATGAGCCTCGAGAGCACGTCTCGCCCGAGATGATCGGTTCCCAGCGGATGGCCGGCCGCACCCAGAGGCTGCAGCCGGTCGGCCGGCGCGGTGACGTTCGGATCGGCGAGCGGCAGCAGCGGCGCCAGCAGCGCCAGGAGACAGACGACGACCAGCACGAGCAGCCCGACGGCCGCCAGCCGGTTGTTGAGAAGCAGCGAGAACGACGACGGTCGCGCTGATGGCCTGGATTCGTCGTTCGCCGGAATGGTCGCGACGCTCATTTCAGCCTCGGATCGAGCGTCGCCTGCGCCACGTCGGCGGCGAGGTTGAAGAGAACGTAGGACGCCGCGACCACCAGAACGCCGCCCTGGACAAGCAGGATGTCACGCTGGGAGATGGCGTTGACCAGCATCGCGCCGATTCCCGGCCACTGGAACACGGTCTCCACATAGACCGCACCGCCGAGCACGAAGCCGGCCTGGATGCCGATCACCGGGATGACGGAGACGAGCGCCGCCATGAAGGCATGGCGATAGATCACCCGGCGCTCGCTCAGTCCCTTGGCCCGCGCGGTGCGGATATAATCCTGGCGCAGCACCTCCAGCATTGCCGTGCGCGTCAGCCGCGCGATGACGCCCGCGGCCACGATCGCCAGCGTGAAAGCCGGCAGCGCCAGATGGTGCAGGATGTCGGAGACCCCTCCCCCGCCATAGATCGCCGTCATGCCGCTGGCCGGAAACAGCTTGATCTTGACCGCGAAGAACAGGATCAGCAGCAGACCGAGCCAGAATGACGGCACCGAAATCCCGATCAGAACCAGCGTGGTGATCGTCCGGTCGGCCCAGCCGAACTGGCGCACGGCCGAGACGATGCCGGCGGCGAGGCCGAGGATCGAGGCGAGCACCAACGACGCTCCCGCGAGGATCAGCGTCGCCTGGAAGCGCTCCAGCACCTCGTCGATGACCGGGCGGTTGAGCGCGTAGGAGCGTCCGAAATCGCCTTGCAGCACCCCGGATATCCAGGCGAGATACTGCTCCGGCAGCGATCGGTCGAGGCCGAGATCGGCGTTGAGCTTGGCGACATTCTCCGGCGTCGCATAGGCGCCGAGAATGGCGGTCGCCGGATCGCCGGGAATGATCGCGATGATCAGGAAGACGATGATCGACAGTCCGAACAGGACGGGGATCGCAGCGATCAACCGTTTGAGAATGTAGCTGAGCAGGATCTTTCCTTCGCGGTGTCGCGGCCTGCCGCTCCGTTATTCGTGCGGCAGGCCGTCTCGGTCAGCCTTTGGTGACGCCGTCGAGCAGGAGCAGGAAGGACGGCTCCAGTTCGAAGCCCTGGACAGCCGAGGTCGCCACGGCATTCTGCTTCCAGTTCGCGATGAAGGCCCAGGGCGCGTCGTCGTGAACGATCTTCTGCACCTGGTTGTAGAGCTTGGCGCGTTCGCCCTGATCGGTCGAGCGGCGCGCCTTGTCGAGCAGGTCGTCCACGTCGGGGTTTGAATAATAGCCTGAATTGAAGCCGCCCTGATCGGGCGTCGCCTCGCTGCGCAGCGTCAGGAAAGGCAGCGTGTCGGGATCGTTGGTCATCCACGCCATTTCGGCCATGTCGGCCTTGCCTTCGAGACCCGGATTGACGTTGGAGAGAAAGGTGTTCCACTCGTAGGTTTGGATGTTGGCGTTGAGGCCGACGGCCTTGAGGTCGGCCTGGATGGCGGTGGCCATCGCCACCGGATCGAGCATCCCCGAGCCGCCCTCGGCCACGTAGAACGTCAGGTTGGCGCCCTCGGCCCCGGCCTCGCGGATCAACTCCTTGGCCTTATCCGGATCATAAGGATAGGGCTCGACGCTGCCGTCATTGGCCCACGAGAAGGCAGGCGGAATCGGCCCGGCGGCGACGTCGGCCGTGCCCTGCAGCACATCGTCGACCAGCGCCTGCTTGTTGATCGCGTAATTGACCGCCTGGCGCACCCGCTTATCGGAGAACGGGCCTTCCTTGGTGTTGAGGATCAGGAACCAGAGATGCGGGCCTGCGGCTTCGTAGACCTGGAAGCTCGGATCGTCGCGGAACGTCTTCACCATGTCCGGCGGCACCTCGACCATGAGGTCGATCCCGCCCGACAACATTTCGGCCACCCGCGTATTGGCATCCGCGATCGGGCGGAAAACCACCGCTTCCAGCGACGGCGCGGCATCCCAATAATCGTCGTTGCGCGTGACCACGACGCGCGAATTGGACTGCCATTCCTCGAACTTGAACGGGCCTGTGCCGACCGGCGCGCGGCCGAAGTCCTTGCCGGCTTCCTTCACCGCATCGGGCGAGACGATCAGGCCGGTGGGATAGGCCAAATTCGACAGGAAGGGCGCGAACGGCTCGTTGAGCTTGAACTCGACGGTGTGCTCGTCCACCGCCGTCACGCTATCCACGGCGGAGAAGAAGAACGCCAGCGGAAACGGTCCGGTGTCGTGGAAGGGGTGATCCTCCTTCAGCATCCGATCGAAGGTGAATTTGACCGCGTCCGCATTGAACGGCGTGCCGTCGTGAAACTTGACGCCCTCACGCAGGTGGAAGGTGTAGGTGAGCCCGTCGTCGGAGATCGTCCAGTCCTTCGCAAGCGCTGGCTCGACTTCCAGCGTCCCCGGTTTGAACCGCACCAGGCCATCGTACATGTTGACCAGAATGCGGAAATCGTTGCTCGCGGTCGCAGCTTGCGGATCCAGCGATTTCGGCTCCGCGATCTGGCCGACAACGAGGACGTTGGGCGGCGTCTGAGCCTGGGCGGCGGGAGGCAATGCGGCCATGAGCGCAATCGCCAAGCCAGCCAATGTCGAGCGCAAAATTTTGAGCAAGACGGTCTCCTTGGTGCGGGAACTGAGGTCGAGCGTCTGGTAGCCCAGTTAGGGCATGAGGAACTCTTGTTGAGTCCCAAGCGCGATTTCCGCCCAGCCCCGCCGATGCGATCACCATCCGGCAGGCTGCGAGAGGCGCCTAGAAGATCTGTCCGAAGACGCCCATCGTCATCATCAGAAAACCCGCGGCGACCGCCAGCGGCAGAAGGACACTCGGCATTTCGGGCTCGCTCGCCGCATCCGCACCCGTCGCCCTGTCCGGGTCGAGATGAAATCCGCGCCTGCCGAGATGCACCTGCGCCGAGGGAAGCTCGGCCATGCTCGACGGCGAAACACTGAACTCGGCAAGGCGTGTCATCGAGTGGCTTTGGCCCGCTGCGTCACGCATCACGCCGACGCTCGTCGGATCGCAGCCGAAGCCATCCGGAAACCGATAGATGTCGTCCATCTCGACCTCCCTCGAGTGGGTATCCTGGTTAACGCTTGGGAAAGGTTTTGGTTCGCCGCGAAGGGTCCGACGACCTGCCCGTTTCGCCCCTCGGATGGCGATCGGCGGTCGCGGAACGGGACCGTGGCGGATTGAACCGATTTTAATATCCTTCGCGGCGGTGCAGCATCTGGACGAGAGGGATAGCGACCCCATTAAGTGGAACGTACGACCGAACAGCCGTTCGAAAAGCGAAGCACCAAACGCGAGGGACCATGTACAGAACCGAAACCGTTCGCGAGATCCTGTCCTGGTACGAGGGCGAAACGCCGGGCCTGAAGAGCAACCTTTCCCGTCTTCTGATGCACGGCCGCCTGGGCGGCAGCGGGCGCCTGGTCATTTTGCCGGTCGACCAGGGTTTCGAGCATGGCCCGGTCCGCAGTTTTGCCCCCAACCCGCCGGCCTACGATCCGCATTATCATTACCAGCTGGCGATCGATGCCGGCGTTTCGGGATACGCCGCTCCACTCGGCCTGCTGGAACAAGGCGCCGATACTTTCGCCGGCGAGGTGCCGCTGATCCTCAAGGTCAACAGCGGCAATCTTCTGGCCTCGGGCGCCAACGATCAGGCCGTCACCGCCAGCGTGGCCGATGCCATGCGGCTCGGCTGCGTCGGCGTCGGCTTCACGATCTATCCCGGATCGGATCACTCCTACGACATGATCGAGGAGTTGCGGCAGATCAGCCTGGAAGCCAAGTCGCGCGGCCTGATGACGGTCGTCTGGTCCTATCCGCGCGGCGGCAAGGTGACCAAGGAAGGCGAGACCGCCGTCGACGTCGTGGCCTACGCGGCTCACATGGCGGCCTTGATGGGTGCGACCATCATCAAGGTGAAGCTGCCGACGGAGCACGTCGATCACGAGGACACCAAGTCGTCCTACAACAAGCACGAGGTGCTGATTTCAGAGGCCGCCGATCGCGTCCGCCACATCATGCAGGCCGCCTTCAACGGAAAGCGCATCGTCGTCTTCTCCGGCGGCGCGGCAAAGAATCGCGACGAACTGCTCGACGAGGCGCGCGGTATCCGCGAGGGCGGTGGAAACGGCTCGATCATCGGCCGGAACTCGTTCCAACGCCCGAAGGAAGACGCGCTCAAGCTGCTCCAGGAGATCATCGACGTCTATAGCTAACGGGCCATCGGGCTCCGTGGGGGACGTGCCGGACACGCCGGCACGTCCCCCACAGCACCGGCTCGACAAAGCAGGTTCGATCTGTTAATGGGGCGCCACTTGCGAGCGGCGTTGCCTTCGCGAGTGCTATTGTATTGATCCCCTCATCCGATCCAACACGAGAAACGGACTTTTCGGTGCAGGTACTCGTTCGCGATAACAACGTCGATCAGGCGCTTCGCGCGCTCAAGAAGAAGATGCAGCGCGAAGGCATCTTCCGTGAAATGAAGATGCGCAACTTCTATGAAAAGCCGTCGGAGAAGCGTGCGCGTGAGAAGGCGGAGGCGGTGCGCCGGGCGCGCAAGCTGGCCCGCAAGCGCGCCCAGCGCGAAGGCCTGACGTCCGGCGGACGCACCGCGCGCTGACGATCGACTCGATTCTCTCGACAAAGCGACGAGCAGGACGGCAGCCGTAGGGATGCCGTCTTTTTGCATGGGAGCCTAGCGGCTGGACGATGCAGCTGCGCTGATGTCGAGGGACGCGCGAGCGAGCCCGTCAGGCCCGTGCCGCCGGCCCGGAAAGGCCGCACGCCCTGGCAGCACGGTATGTCTGCGCCAGATAATTGGCGAGGGACATCCGAGGGGAATTGAGGAGCGATGGCTTTGACCATGACAGTGCAGCGCGGCCCGCGCGAGCGTTTTGCGGGACTGGAGCGGAAGGCGGCCCTGCGTCGTGGTGTCGCCATCGTCGGATTGGGCCTGCTGGCGACCGCCTGTCAGTCCACTGGCCCGGCCATCCAGGCGATTCGGCTGGATCAGTCCCAGGGTTCGGCAGAGAACATTTCGTCGCTGACGGCGACCGTCGCCGCCAATCCTCGCGATCCGGAAGCCTATAATGTCCGTGGCACGGCCTATGGACAGGCCGGCGAGTACAACAAGGCGATCGAAGATTTCACCACTGCGATCTCGCTCGATCCGAATTTCTATCAGGCCTACGCCAACCGCGCGCTCGTCTACCGTCAGACCAACGAGCCTCTGAACGCGGTGAAGGATTACGATGCCGCGCTACGCATCAATCCGAATTACGACGCCGCCTATATCGGCCGCGGCAACGTCTACCGGGTCGCGGGACGCACGCGGGAGGCTCTGACCGACTACAATCGCGCGATCGCCCTCAACACCACCGATCCGCGCGCCTATCACAACCGCGGTCTGCTCTACCAACGGGACGGACAGCACAAGCAGGCGATCGAGGACTTCTCGACCGCCATCTCGCTGCAGGCGACGGCGCCGGAGCCCTATTCCGGCCGCGGCGTCTCCTATCTCGCGCTGGGCGACGAAGAGAACGCCTTCTCCGACTTCAACATGGCGCTGAAGCTCGACGACGACAACGCCGAATACTGGACCAACCAGGCGCTGGTCTACGAGCGGCGGGGCGACAAGACCCGCGCCTTCCGATCCTACGCTCGCGCCGCGCAGATCGACCCGAACTATCAGCCGGCCAAGGAAGGCATGGCGCGCACCCGGGGCTAAGGCCCTAAGGCCCCACGGCCATCGGCATGCTTGCTCTTCATCGGACGATGGCGCATGACGCGGCTTGCGTGCACGACGCGCCGGGCGCTTGCCGGCGCGCGAGATGAGGGGAGGACATCGCCATGCTGCGCGGTTTCGAACATGTCGGAATGACGATCTCGAATGTCGATGCGACCATCGCGTTCTACGTCGATCTGCTGGGGTTTGAACTGGTCTCTCGGCGCACCGGCCGGCAGGGGCACGAGTTGCTCTTTCTCCAGATCGGCGACGTCATGCTGGAGATGGTCTGCCCGGCCACGGAGACCGCCCCGGCGGACGATGTTCCCGATGGCCGCGCCGGCCTGCGCCACCTCACCTTCTGGGTCGACGACGTCGAGGCGATGGCCGCCAGGCTGGAGGCCGCGGGCGTCGAGATGGTGGTCCAGCCACGCCTGGCGGAAAACACCGACATCGTTCGCAAGGTCGCCTTCTGTCGTGACCCCGACAGCATCATGATCGAGCTGGTCGAGCGGTCCGCCGGGCGTCTCGGACGCTGAGGATCCAACCCGATAGGACCGACCGCTGCCCCTTGGCAAAGGCCCTTTGCACCGACGGCGCCGACGCCCTGTTGATCCGTATCGATGTGGCCGCCCGGGCCGCCACTTCACAAAATGAAACATTCATCCCCAAGTTTGAGTGAAACCTATCGCGGCCGCAGCCATTTTCTGGGCATGTCCAACGAAAGGAAATGTCTGATGCGTACCGCTCTTGCGTCCGCTACCGTGCTCGCCGGCCTGCTTGCCGCACCGCTCGCGGCCCATGCCGATGCCGAACTCGGCTCGCTCACCTGCCATAGCGAGGGCCACACGGGCTTTATCGTGGGTTCGTCGGAAAACCTTCTCTGCGAATTCGATCCCGCCAACAGCCAGGAGCCGCCGGAGACCTATACCGCCACGCTCGACACGTTTGGGCTCGACGTCGGCGTGACCGGCGATACGGTGATGGAATGGACGGTTCTGGCCGCCAGCCCCGACGCCTATAAGCCGTGGTCGCTGGAAGGCACCTATTCCGGTGCGAAGGCCGATGCTTCGTTTGCCGCGGGTGCCGGCGTGAAGGTCCTCGTCGGCGGCCCGGATAGCGGCTTCACCCTGCAGCCCCTCAGCGTGCAGGCCCAGGAAGGCGTGAACGCCGCCATCGGCGTTACCAAATTCACCCTGACGCGCATCGGCACGGCCGGCTGATCGATCCGAGCTCCTTCAAAGAGTTCGCACCAAACAAGAAGGCCCGCGTCGCACGACGCGGGCCTTTGCATATGAATAGAGAAATCAGAAGCGGCTTATTCCGCCATCGCCTTGACGATGTCTTCGACCATCTTCTTGGCATCGGCGAATAGCATCATGGTGTTGTCCTTGTAGAACAAGGTGTTGTCGATGCCCGCATAACCCGACGACAGCGACCGCTTGACGAACAGGCAGGTGCCGGCCTGGTCGACGTTGAGGATCGGCATGCCGTAGATCGGCGACGTCGGATCGTCGCGCGCCGCCGGGTTGGTCACGTCGTTGGCGCCGATGACGAAGGCGACGTCCGTCTGAGCGAACTCGGAGTTGATGTCTTCCAGTTCGAACACCTCGTCATAGGGCACGTTGGCCTCGGCCAAGAGTACGTTCATGTGCCCCGGCATGCGGCCCGCCACCGGATGGATGGCGTATTTGACATCGACCCCTTCGCGCTTCAGCGCATCGGCCATCTCGCGCAGCGCATGCTGAGCCTGGGCCACCGCCATGCCGTAGCCCGGCACGATGATCACCTTGGACGCGTTCTTCATCAGATAGGCCGCGTCGTCGGCCGAGCCCTGCTTGACCGTCCGATCGCCGAGATCACCGCCACCGGCCGGGCCGCTCTCGCCACCGAAGCCGCCCATGATCACCGAGAAGAACGAGCGGTTCATGCCCTTGCACATGATGTAGGACAGGATCGCGCCCGACGAGCCGACCAGCGCGCCGGTGATGATCAGCGCCAGGTTCTGCAACGTGAAGCCGATACCAGCCGCCGCCCAACCCGAATAGGAGTTGAGCATCGAGACGACCACCGGCATGTCGGCGCCGCCGATCGGGATGATCAGGAGCACGCCCAGGGCAAGCGCCACGAGGACGATCAGCCAGAAGGCCACATGGCTCTCGCTGGCCGCCAGCCAGATCACCATCAGGATCAGCAGCACGCCGAGGCCGCCGTTGATCAGGTGTCGCGACGGCAGGATGATCGGCTTGCCGCTCATCCGTCCATCGAGCTTCAGGAAGGCGATCACCGAGCCGGTGAAGGTGATGGCGCCGATGGCGACGCCGATCGACATTTCGATCAGCGCTTGGGTGTGAATGTCGCCGATCGTGCCGATACCGATCGATTCCGGCGCATAGAGCGCGGCCGCCGCCACCATGACGGCGGCAAGGCCGACGAGGCTGTGAAAGGCGGCAACCAGCTGCGGCATCGCGGTCATGGCGATGCGTCGGGCGATCACCGCACCGGCGCCACCGCCGATGGCGATGCCGATGACGATCAGCACCAGTCCGCCGAAGGACGGCTCTGCCAGAAACAGCGTGGTCAGGATGGCGATGCCCATGCCGACCATGCCATAGACATTGCCCTGACGGCTGGTGGTGGGATGGGACAGTCCCCGCAGTGCCAGGATAAACAGGACGCCTGACACGAGGTAGAGGAAGGCTGCGAAACTCTCGGACATGGTCGCTCAGCCCCTCACTTTTCTTTTTTCTTGTACATCGCCAGCATGCGCTGGGTGACAAGAAAACCGCCGAAGATGTTGACGCTCGCCAGGATCAGGGCGACGAAGCCGAAGCCGGTCGCCAGACCGGAGGCGCTGATGCCCACGGCCAGCAGCGCACCGACGATGATCACCGAGGAAATGGCGTTGGTGACCGACATCAGCGGCGTGTGCAGCGCCGGCGTCACCGACCACACGACGTAGTAGCCGACGAAGATCGCCAGAACGAAGATGGCGAAATGGAAGACGAACGGGTCGATGCCGGTCGCCGCGTGGGCGACCCCGGCAACGCCTTGAGCCGCGACGTCGTCCAGCAGGCCCTGCACGCTGTTGCGCGCGCTATCGATGGCAGCGCCCGCGTCATCCAGCTTGCGCAAGGCGTCCAAGGCTGTTTCTGTCTCCATCAATTATCCCCCTGTGCGTCGGCTTCGCTCGCCGGGCCGGCCTCGACGGCGACCTCCGGTTCGGACGTGGGAGCCGCCGGCTCCTCGGCCTTGGCGAACCTCGGATGAACGACCTTCCCCTCGTGGGTCAGCGCCGTGGCGCTGATCAGTTCGTCCCCGAAATCGAGCTTGAGCGCCTTCGTCTCCTTGTCGACCATGGTTTCGACGAAGGCGGCGACGTTCTTGGCGTAAAGCAGCGAGGCGGTCGCCGCGATACGGCCCGCCACGTTGAGATGACCCACCACCTTGGCGGGACCGACCTGGACCACCTGGCCCGGAACCGCGCCCTCGACATTGCCGCCGCGCTCGACAGCCAGATCGATCAGCACCGAGCCGGGCTTCATCGAATCGATCATCTCGCGGGTCACCAGGCGGGGCGCCGGGCGACCGGGGATGAGCGCCGTGGTGATCACCACGTCCTGCTTGGCGATATGGGAGGCGACGAGTTCGGCCTGCTTGGCCTGATACTCCTTCGACATCTCCTTGGCGTAGCCGCCCGCCGTTTCGGCCTGCTTGAACTCCTCGTCCTCGACGGCGATGAACTTGCCGCCGAGGGATTCGACCTGCTCCTTGGCCGCCGGCCGCACATCGGTCGCGGTGATTACCGCGCCGAGACGCTTGGCGGTGGCGATCGCCTGCAGACCGGCGACGCCCGCGCCCATCACGAAGACGCGGGCCGCCGGAACGGTGCCGGCCGCCGTCATCATCATCGGAAAAGCCCGGTCGAATTCGGAAGCGGCGTCGAGGACGGCCTGGTAGCCGGCCAAGTTGGCCTGGCTCGACAGCACGTCCATGACCTGGGCCCGGGTGATGCGCGGCATGAACTCCATGGCGAAAGCGGAAACTCCGGCCTCCGCCATCTTGCCGATCGCCTCGTCCTGGCCATAGGGATCCATGATCGCGATGACCACGGCGCCGCGCTTATAGCCGGCCAGTTCGTCAGCCTCGGGGCGACGCACCTTCAGGATGACGTCAGCGTCCTTGGCATCATCGGCCGAACCGATGTTCGCACCGACCGCGGAAAAGGCCTCGTCGGTCATCCGCGACTCGGCCCCGGCCCCGGCCTCGACGGTTATGTCGAACCCCAGGCCCTTCAGACGCTTGACGGTGTCGGGCGAAGCCGCGACGCGTGGTTCGCCCGCGTCACGCTCCTTCGGAACAAAAAGCTTCAAAGCCATCTCCCCTCTTCAAGGCCTTGCCGCGCGCCGTTCCCCGCTTCGCCAACGCAGCAATCGAGCCAAGACGGCACCTGCCCCCATTCGGGCAGGCCCGAGGACCACACTCAGCGCGCGACGAAATAGATGATCGCGGCAACCACAATGAAGGCCAACGCGCCGCCGATAAAGCCGCCACCCCCAAAAAATCCGAAAAGCATGCCGATCAGAAGCGATGCCACAAGGACACCGCCCCATTTGAACATTCCCAGGAACAGCGCGTAAGTGCGCTCGTGCTCGGGATAGTCCATCTCGGCTGCGGTTCCGACTTCGAAGCTGGCGCGTTCGGCCATCTCGTCCTCCATGGAAGTTGTTCAAGGCACATACACGATCGTGCGGCAAAATGGCAACGCGACATTAAGCGACAATAAAAAGGCCGGCAGCGCTCGGCTACCGGCCTCCTTGGTCGATGTGAGGTCGATCAGGCTGCTTCGCGATCGGTGTGCGGGCCTTCCTCGACCTCTTCGATGATCTTGGCGATGAAGGCCGGCAGATCCCCCGGATTGCGCGAGGTGATCAGGCCTTCGTCGACCACCACCTCCTTGTCGACCCAATTGCCGCCGGCGTTCTTCACGTCGGTCTTGATGGACGCGTACGACGTCACCTCGCGATCGTGGAGCACGTCGGCCTCGACCAACAGCCAGGGCGCATGGCAGATCGCGGCCAGCGGCTTCTTGGAATTGTAGAACTCGCGCACGAAGCTGACCACCTTCGGGTCGGCGCGGAGCTTGTCGGGGTTGATCTGACCACCCGGCAGGACGAGGGCGTCGTAATCCGTTGTGCGGACCTCCGAGAGCCGCTTGTCGACCTCGACCGTCTCGCCCCAGTGATCCGTGTCCCACCCGGTGATGGTGCCGTCCTTCGGCGACAGGACATGAACCTCGGCGCCGGCCTTCCTGAGCTGGGTCAGCGGTTCCAGCAGTTCGGACTGCTCGAAGCCATCGGTGGCGAGAATGGCGATCTTGGCGGTTTTGATGCTCGGCATGGCGACCTCCTTCATGGGAATAGGCGTCCGTCGTCCGACCGAGGTCGGCTCGGGGAGACGCATCTTTTTCAGGGTTGCCGGGACAACGAAGGCTTTGCGCGTGGGTTCCGAAAACCCTGAGCCACGCCTTAAATTTTAAATGAACTCATCCACTTATGGCGGAGCGGACGGTTTCTAGAATTCGCCCTCGGTGCCGTCGATCGCCGCGATCGCATGGCGCAGCGAAAAGCCCGCCCGGGTCATAGCGGCAATATCCTTGTCGCGCCTCTCGGCGCGCTCGGAGCCGCCATGGCATCCGAGCCGGCGGCGTCTGGCATAGGCGATGGCGGCCTTGCGCTCGGTCGGATCGCTGTCGTCGACCGACGCCCCGACGATGTCAGGATCGACCCCCTTCTCCCGCAGCTTGGCAGCGATCTGGCGGGCCGGAGCACCGCGCCGGCGCAAGGCGGTCACGCGCGCCTCGGCATAGGCGGCGTCGTCGAGCAGCTTCAGTTCGGCAAATTGCGCGATGACTTCGTCGACCAGCGTGTCGTGGGACCCGGCCTCCTCCCCTGCATCTGCATCGCGCGTACGCCGCGCGACTTTACGCCGCAGCACCCGTCGCAGGTTCTCCTGCGAACTGGCATAGCGGCCAAGATAGAGTCCTGCGGCCCGCACCAGCCACTCGCGCGTCACCGGCCTGGGCTTGGCATCCTTCGCGGCACTCTTGGAATCGTCGTCGAACGGCATATCGCCGTCATAAGACGGACGGCCGCAAAAGAGAACGGTTCGGCGGAAATCGCCGATTCAGGCCGCTTGCAGATCCTGCGTCCAACGCGCCGTCGAATGCTCTTCGACGAGACCCATGTCGAGGGCGAACGTCCACGCCTCATCGCGGGCGCGCTCCAGTCCGGGCGCGGTATCGTCGCTCAGCGTATAGATCGTGCCGCCGTTGAGGAACGGCGCCTCGTAGGCCGCCCGCTGGGTCAGTCCGATCGGAAACCGCGGCGTGTCGCTTTGACCGATGATCGCCTCGAGCGCGCGGGCGATGCGGCTGGGGATCGTCGTGACCGCGCTCGCCACGAAGCACCAGTGACGGCTGCGACGGTTGACCTCGGCATCGGTGCGCAACAGCCGATCGGTGGCGACGCCGGCATGGGCCGAAAACGGGGAGAACCGGACGGGGATCAGAACCCGGTCGGCCTGGCAGGCTCCGGCCCGGATCATCGACGGCCGGTCGCTGGCGTCGATGATCACCACATCGCCGCGCCGACGCCCGTCCCGCACCAGGCGTTCCAGGTCGCTCTCGTCCTGCGCCGGCTCCACCAGAATGCGCGACGGCCGCCCGGGCAGCCGGGCCCAGGCGACGAGATCGGCGTCGCGCGCCGCATCGATCAGCAGCACCGGCGCATCGACGGCAGCGATGACGCTCGCCAGGGTGAGAGCCAGGGACGAGGATCCGGACGTCTTGAGCGAGCCGATGGAAATGACGGGGTTCATGCACGGGCCTTTCGACACGACGAATGGGATGAACGCGGCGACACACCTGCCTGAAAGCTGATTTCAGACAGGGCGATCGAAACACCATCGCGGACCCAAAACGCGCGACCCCCAGGCCCGTACGACACATCAGGGGCGAACGGCATCGGCTAACCCGATCGTTTGCAAGATCGGTTTCTGCCATACCAACCCTGCGCGAGAATGGACGAAGTGCGGGCATCACGACCCCCGCTCCATCCGCCACCCCCGGCCTTCCGATTGTGGGCCGACAATCCGTCTTCGAGGCGCCGGCCCCTCGTCGTCGCGCTTCCTGTCGGGTATGTGTGGGCGGTGCCCTCCGTCTGGACTTTGCCATGCCCGCAGACCCGATCCTCGTCGCTGTTCCCGCCGATGTGCGCGAATTCGAGAACTACCGCTGGCATTCCGCTCCGGAGACCTATCTCGCCGCGCTTCTGCGCGTTGCGAAGGCCGTGCCGGTGATCGTGCCCGCCCTGACCCCGGAGATCGATCTGGACGGGCTGTTGCAGCGCGTCGACGGCGTTCTGATCACCGGGTCGGCGACCAACGTTCACCCGACACGCTACGGCCTGTCCCCTTCGCCGGCCCACGAGCCCTTTGATGAGGATCGCGACCGTCTAACGGACGCGCTCATTCGCCGGACCATCGACCATGGCATGCCTCTGCTCGCCATCTGCCGTGGGCTGCAGGAGCTCAACGTCACCTGCGGCGGCACGTTGGCGACCGAGATCCAGTCGCTGCCCGGCCGCATGGACCACCGCGCGCCGACGCATCCGGACCAGGACGAGCGCTTCGCTCCTCGCCACGCGGTGACGCTCGACGGTGCCGGACAACTCGCAAACCTCGTCGGTGCGACGGAGATCCAGGTCAACTCGCTGCATCGGCAGGCGATCGATCGGCTTGCCGGCGGCTTGACGGTCGAGGCACGCGCGCCGGACGGAACGGTGGAGGCGGTGTCGGTCGACCGCGCCCGGGCCTTCGCCTTCGGCGTCCAGTGGCACCCCGAATATTGGGCGGAAGACGACGACGCCTCGCGCCGCATCTTCGAAGCCTTCGGCGAGGCCTGCCGCGCCCATCGGGCCTCGATCGGCGGGGCGGCCGGCGACCATCGCCCGAACCAGGAATGCCCCGCCGGTGACCGTACCTGAGAGCGTCCTACTTCGTCATCAGCGAGCCAGACCCGGAATCGGCAGACTGAAGGTCTGCAGCAGCAGAACGGCGTTCAGGGCGAGCACCACCGTCGCGCCGACGAGCGCCACCAGGCTGGTCATCCGGCCGTTGGCGAATTCGCCCATGATATCGCGGCGCCGGGTGAAGATGAGCAGCGCCACCATGGGCACCGGCAGCGCGATGGACAGCACGACCTGGCTGAGCACCAGCGCATAGGTCGTATCGACGCCCATCGCGACCACGACGAAGGCCGGCGCCATGGTCACCAGCCGGCGCACCCACAGCGGGATGCGGAAGCCGACGAAGCCCTGCATGATCATCTGTCCGGCCATCGTCCCGACCACCGAGCTGGAAACGCCCGAGGCGATCAGCGAGACCAGAAAGACGCTGGCCGAGGCGGCGCCGAGGAGCGGCGTCAGGGTATGGTAGGCGCTCTCGATTTCGGCCACCTCGCTATGGCCGAGATGGAAGGCGCTCGACGCCATCATCACCATCGCCATGTTGACGAGCCCGGCCACCGACAGCGCCAGCACCACCTCGCGGTTGGAGAAGCGCACCAGGATCCGCTTTTCGGCCGAACTGCGCGGCAGCGTGCGCTTCTGCGTCAGGCCGGAATGCAGATAGACGGCATGCGGCATCACGGTGGCGCCGATGATGCCCACCGAGATCATCAGGGCCTCGGCGTCCGGCATCTGCGGCGTCACCGCATGGGCTGCGGCGGCACCCCAGTCGACAGGCGCGACGAACATCTCGACCAGATAGCAGAGGCCGATCACCCCGACCAAGGCGCCGATGATCAGCTCCATGGGCCGAAAACCGCGTCTCTCGAACAGGAGGATGCCGTAGGTGACGATCGCGGTGACGATCATGCCGTCGATCAGCGGCATGCCGAAGATCAACGCGAGGCCGATCGCACCGCCGAGAAACTCGGCCAGGTCCGTCGCCATGGCCGCGATCTCGCTCACCACCCACATCACCCAAACGATCGGCTTGGGAAACTCGTCGCGACACATCTCGGCCAGATTGCGGCCGGTGACGATGCCGAGCTTGGCCGACAGGGCCTGAAACAGCATGGCGATCAGATTGGCCGTCAGAACCACCCACAACAGCGTGTAGCCGTACTTGGCGCCCGCCTGGATATTCGTGGCGAAATTGCCGGGGTCCATATAGGCGATCGAGGCGATCACCGCCGGGCCGGCAAAGAGCAACATGGAGAACGGCCCACGACGGCGGCCGGCCAGGACATCCTGGATACCGGCAGTGGTCCGATCGGAGATCGAAGGCTTGGCGGATGCGGTGGTCATAAGGCAGGAACTTGATGACAATGCATGGAAGTGTAGCCTCGGCTACAACTTTGTCAATGGGCAGGATGCAGTCGCCAGCATGGACGATGTGCCGACCTGTTGGTTGCAATTTGTAGCCGTGGCTTGATATTAGGACGGCTCTTTCAAGGCGTCGGCCGCCGCAACAGGGAGGATCGGGTTGGCACGCAAGCGCGAGGAGGCTGCGGCGAGCGGCAACGGAGGCTCGGGGGCCGGCGATGCCCGACGGTTCGATCAGACGCGCTCCGCCCGCTCGGCAGAAATCCTCGAAGACTATACCGAATTGATCGCCGATCTTTTCCAGGAGCACGGCGAAGCGCGGATCACCGACATCGCGCGCTGCATGGGCGTCACCCATCCGACGGCGACCAAGGCCGTCGCCCGGCTCAAGCGCGAAGGACTGGTGACGTCGCGACCCTATCGCGGCGTCTTTCTGACCGAGGCCGGTGCCGAGATGGCGGAGCGGATGCGCGGCCGTCATCGCCTGGTCGTGGAGTTTCTGGCGGCGATCGGCGTGCCGGGCGATGTCGCCGAGACAGATGCCGAAGGTATCGAGCACTATGTCTCGGAGGCCACGCTCGCCGCTTTCGAGGCCTTTCTGGCGCGCCAACGCTGACCGAAAGCCTCATGCCTGGCCCGCCGTGTCCGCCCTATGGCAATGACAGCATGCCGATGACGAGCGTGGTGCCCAGCAGCATCAGCACCAGGGCCGCGCCCAATTCCATGACATCGCGCACCACACCGCCAAAGCCGCCACGGCCGCTGAGGCGCAGAGCCGTATCCTTGGCGAACACCGCCAAGACGGCGAGCGCCGATACGGTGATCGCGGTCCCGACGGCCATCGCCAGCACCGACAGCAGGCCTGCCAGGTAGAGCCCGTTCATCAATGCGAAGGTGAGGACCACGATCGCACCCGAACACGGCCGCAGCCCCACCGACAAAACGGCGGATGCCGCCGTGCCGAAGCGCAGACGGCGCCCGGATAAAGCCTTGGGGTCGGCCATGTGCGGACGGCCGCAGGCGCAATCCACCTCGTCGGCGGTGCAGACGTCGGAGGCTAGTCCGTTCGACGCACGCGGCATGATCGACCCACGTCCCATCGCGCCGTTCACCGCCACCAGGCGAGGCTCGAACGCCAGAGCCACGGCCGGCCGATGCCGGCGCCAGATCGCGATCGCCTTGCGCACGAACAGGACGAGGCCGAACAGCGCAATCAGCCCGAAGGATGCGACCTCGAGCGCGTCGCTCGCCGCTGTCATCGAGATCGACGTTCCACGCAAGAGATACCAACCGGCGCCCACCACGAGGAGCGCCGACAGAGCCTGAACCAGCGCCGATGCGAAGGAGAGGATGACCCCGCGCCGGAGCTGCACTTCGTTGGCCAGCATATAGGAGGAGATGACCGCCTTGCCGTGGCCAGGCCCCGCCGCGTGAAAGATGCCGTAGGCGAACGAGATGCCGACGAGCAGCGGCAAGCCCGCTGGCCCCTGCTTGAGCGCGACCAGCGCGTGGCGCAACGCGGAGAAGAATTCGCGCTGATAGGCGGTGATCCAGAGAAAATAGCCGGAAACGCCCTGGCTGGCGTCGAGCGAGGCATCCGCGCTGCCGATGCCGAGCGACGACTTGGCGAGCGCCGGCCCGGCGAGAAGCACCAGAAGAAGACCGCTCCAGGCCATAGAACGGATCAGCCGCATCGAACCTCCAGTCGCGTCGCGAGAATCTGCGAATAGTCGATTCCGTCCTCCGGCACCTCTTCGTCCGGCCCGAGCGAAGCGATGGAGTTCATCCATTCCTGAGCCGCCTCGTCCTCGTCGGGAATGACCACCGCCTTGGAGCAGGAGGCCGGCATGTCGACGAGTTGGAAGCTGTCGGCATCGGGATAGTCGAAGGCGACGAAGAAGGTCTCGTCGAAATTCGCCACGGTCAGCAGCCCGTCGGACAGCTTGACCGGCTGGCCAGCCTTCATCTCGAAAAACATCAGGAGCTGGCCGTCCTGATAGAGCGCCCGGATCTCGTCGGGTGGCTGCATGGTGACCGGTTGGCCGCCCGAACGAACGAAGGTGTAGAACGACCACTCGGCGATCGATTCCTTCACGGTGTCGCCGATGGCCTGAAGCTCCTCGGGATCCAGCTGTCCATTGGCGTTCTCGTCGAAGTCGAGAAGCACCGAGGAGGAAAACAGTTCGTCCATGCGCCATATGTTGCGCACCGACCGAAGCTCCCCGTCAGGCGAGCCGACGATCTCCATTCGCGCCTCGGCAAAGACATGCGGATGCGCCAAGGCCGGCCCTGCGGCGAGCGAGCCGCATCCGAGCCAGCCAGCGGCGATGACGGCGCGTGTCTTCATGCCCTCTCCAATGATGCCCGCCGGTAGCCGGCAAGCATGGCGGAAGTATGGATCGGCCTCGGCGGGGCACCTCCCGACGATCGTGCGGAATCACGATCCGGCAGGCTCGGGCTCGCTGCCATGACGGTCGCAGCGCCGAAACCACTCGGCGAGAAAGTCGACGAAGAGCCGCACGCGCGTCGGCATGTGCCGGCGATGCGGAAACACCGCGTAGATGCCGGCGTCGCGCGGCATATAGTCGTCGAGCACTGTCACCAGCCGGCCCGCCGCCACGTCGGCGCGAATCACGAACTCCGGGCTGAGCGCGAAGCCGAGGCCGGCGATCACCGCGGAGCGCACCGCGACCGGGCTGTTGGCGGTGAACTGGCCGGAAACGGCGACAGGGATCGCCTGTCCCGATGACGGATCGCGAAAGGCCCAGCTCGACATCAGCCGGGAATTGGAATCGACCACCGCCGGCAGATCGGCAAGATCGGAAGGATGCTCGGGTCGTCCCAGCCGAGCCACCAGGTCGGGGCTGGCGCAGATGACGAAGTCGAGCGCCGTCAGCCGACGGGCGATGAAGGCCGAATCGGCCAGCCGTGTCATGCGAATCGCGACGTCGAAGCCCTCTTCCACCAGGTCGACGAACTTGTCGTCGAGATGGATGTCGAGCGAGATCGTCGGATGCGCCACGGCAAAGTCGACGAGCGACTGGCCGAACACGCCGTCGCCGAAGGTGCGCGCCGCGGTGATGCGGATCTTGCCCCTGGCCTCGCCGACGGTCTCCCGCGCCTCGTCGTGCAAGGCCTCCAGGTCGGCGAGGATGCTCGAGGCACGTGCGAAATAGGTCTCGCCGGCCGCGGTCAGCGCCACTTGCCGCGTCGTGCGGTTGATCAGCAGCACGCCCAGCTCGTCTTCCAGCTCGCGGACATATTTGGACAGCAGCGCCTTGGAGCGGCCGGTCTTGCGGGCCGCCGCCGAAAACCCGCCATTCTCGACGACGGAAATGAAGGCGCGCATGCGCGTCAGCGTGTCCACCGGCCCACCCTTGTCTTTCTCCGGCACCTTGCCGCGAGCTTGCGTGTGTTGCTGTTTCTCGACACCAAGGGCTTCGTCGACCAGGCAACGGCAAAAATCAACCGGTCTCGAGATTTTCCGGTTGTCTGTGACAGGCGCTTTGCATATATGGGCGCTTGCCCAAAGTCGCACGTGCCTGTGGGCGTCCCCCGGTCCTCATATGCGAGGGTCACCGGGACGGTACCTGGGAGTAAACGCCCCAGTCGGTTCTACAGCCAGTGGAATCGAGGACGCCTTGAAGCAACGACGGTGCGGGCCTTTCTGGTCTCCCCTGGTCTCCAAAGCCGGGAATACTGAAGAGGCACACCTTCATTGCCTTAAGTGCGGCGGGTCCAAGCCCTCCAATCCAAGGCAGACATACCGGCAAAGGACGATTTGTGTCCGGTTGCCGGGCCAGTCGCGTTTCGGTCGAACGCGGGATCGACGCTTGTCGTCGTTTCCGTGTGCGAGTCCGGCAACGCTCCATGTCCACCTTGCGGTCCGGGAGGACTCCCATGGCAACGCAGCGCATCCTCGATTTCCTCGCCGACCGACGACCCGACGGTCCGTGCCTCATCGTCGACCTCGATGTCGTCGAGCAGAACTTCAACGCCTTTCGCAAGGCGCTGCCGGATTCGGCCATCTACTATGCCGTGAAGGCCAACCCCGCGCCGGAGATCCTGTCTCTGCTGGCGTCGCTGGGCTCCAACTTCGATTGCGCCTCGGTGGCCGAAATCGAAATGGCGCTCGCCGCCGGCGCGAACGCCAAGCGGATCTCCTACGGCAACACCATCAAGAAGGAGCGGGATGTCGCCCGGGCGCACGAGCTTGGCGTCTCGCTGTTCGCCGTCGACTGTGTCGAAGAGGTAGAGAAGGTCGCCCGCGCAGCGCCGGGCGCTCGCGTCTTCTGCCGCGTGCTCACCGATGGCGCGGGGGCCGAGTGGCCGTTGTCGCGCAAGTTCGGCTGCGTTCCCGAGATGGCGATCGACGTACTGGAAGCCGCGCATCGCCTCGGCCTGACCGCCACCGGCATCTCTTTCCATGTCGGCTCGCAGCAGACCAACACCGAAGCCTGGGACGGCGCGCTGGCCGATGCCGGCCACGTCTTCCGGACCTTGTCGGAGCGCGGCATCAACCTGACGCTGGTCAATCTCGGCGGCGGGTTCCCGACCCGCTACCTGAAGGACATCCCGACGGCCGAGGCCTATGGCCGCGCCATCTTCGAGGCACTGCGCAAGCATTTCGGCAACCGCATTCCGGAGACGATCATCGAGCCGGGCCGCGGCATGGTGGGCGATGCCGGCGTGATCAAGGCCGAGGTCGTGCTGGTGTCCAGGAAGTCGGCGGCCGACGAGAACCGCTGGGTCTATCTCGACATCGGCAAGTTCGGCGGTCTCGCCGAGACGATGGACGAGGCGATTCGCTATCCGATCGTCACCGGCCGCGATCACGACGACAAGGAGCCCTGCGTACTCGCCGGGCCGACCTGCGATTCGGCGGACGTGATGTACGAGAAGACGCCCTACCCGCTGCCGATCTCGCTCACCGTCGGTGACGAGATCCTGATCGAGGGCACCGGCGCCTATACGACGACCTACGCTTCGGTCGCCTTCAACGGCTTCGAACCGCTTCGATCGTACGTGATCTAGCTCGGCGCTCCGGCGCCGGGCCTATCGCCCGCGCGCCGCATTGCCAGCAACTCGGCGCGCACGTCATCCGCCTTCTTTATTCTGGGGAGTGGTGCAAATGTCCGCACTCGCTCTTGTCCGCGAAGACGCCGCTTTCCGGCCGGTCTTCGCCATAACCGCAGAAACGCCTTCCGACGTCGCGGCGCGCGAGATGCTGCTCGATCGCGCGATGGGCGCGAAGCGCAAGCGCAAGTCGTCGGAGGCGATCCGCCGGGGACGCCTGCCGGCCGAAGGCCTCGCCTTTGCCGCGCATGATGACGCCGGAGCCCTCGTCGGGACCGTGCGCCTGTGGTCGATCGCCGCCGGCACGCGGGGCGGCGTCGCGGTCCCGGCCCTGCTCCTCGGTCCGCTGGCCGTCGATCCAGCTCTCAAGGGCGCCGGCATCGGCTCGGCGCTGATGCGTCATGCCATCGCGGAGGCCGCGCGGCTGGGCCACGGTTCGATCCTTCTCGTCGGCGATCCGAACTACTACGTGCGCTTCGGGTTTTCGGCGGCCAAGACCGGCGATCTCGCCATGCCCGGCCCGTTCGAGCGGCACCGGCTGCTCGCCCTGGAGCTGATCCCCGGCACCCTCGACCATGCCGCCGGCCGCATTCTGCCGGCCGGACGCAAGCTGGAGCGGCGCCGGACCGCCGCGTAAGCCTCGAACCACGCCGGACGGGACCTCCTCCGTCGCGAATCGTTCGCCCATGGGTGCCGCGCCGGAGCCATAAGCCGAAGCGCGGCTTCCGCCCGTCGCGCTCAGCGGCGCGCGCCGTCAGGCCCATTTTGCAGGGCGACGATGGCGGCGGTGCGCGGCCCGTCATCCGGAGCCTAGTCAATCCTCATCGCTGCGGTCCCCGTCGACTTGCAGCCGGGACCGCAGCGTTCCGACAATGCGCCGGGTCGTTTCGATCGCGTCCGGATCCAGGCCCTCGGCAAGGTCTTCCACCCAGCCGACCTGCAGTTCCCGGGCCGCCTCGGCGGCCGATCTCCCCGCATCCGTCAGCACCACCAGTTGCGCCCGGCGGTGGTGCGGGTTGGTCTCGAAACGCACGAGCCCCTTCTTCATCAAATCGTTGACGATGCGCTGCACGTTCTGGCGGTGCCCTCCCATGTCGCGCGCGAGATGGGAGACCGGCTGCGGCCGTTCTGCAGCGGCGAGGGCGCCGAGAACCTGCCATCGAGCGCTGGTCAGGCCGAGTTCGGCGACCAGCCCGTCGCCTGCCGAAAGCAGCCGGGCGTTCAAACGAAAGATGTCGAGGACGAGGGCGGTGACCGCCTCCCCCCGTTCGGAGTGCTTTGCCACAGGGACCTTCGGCTCGGACATTTTGACACATTGATGCGTAATTGACATTATGATGTCAATTCTAGCGGACATACGATCTGAGATGTCATCTACCCCAAGTCACGCCGCTGACGAACCCGGAAAGGCCTTCGTCGGACCCGCCGCCTGATCTCATCGTACCGGCCCCCACGGCATCGAATCGCTGGCGTCCGGATGCCCGGCCCGAGGAAGAAAAGACATGCCCCTGAAGGATCGCGTCGCGCTCGTGACCGGAGCAAGCCGAGGCATCGGCGCGGCCATCGCCAGCAAGCTCGCCGGGCAAGGCGCGGCGGTCGGCGTCAACTATTTCACGAGCCGGGAGAAAGCCGAAAGGCTCGTTCAGACGATCGAAGAAGGCGGCGGCAAGGCCATCGCGGTTCAGGGAGACACGCGGGTTCGGGATCAGGCCGAAGCAATGGTTCGCGATGTCGAGCGGACCCTTGGGCCCGTCGATATCCTCGTCGTCAACGCGGCCATGAGCTTCCCGACGACGCCCTTTACCGAGATGGGTTGGACGGACTTCGAGGCCAAGCTGGTAGGAGAACTCGCGTCGGCCTTCCATGTCTGCCAGACGGTCGTTCCGGGCATGATGCAACGCCGGCGCGGCGCCATCGTCGCCGTCGGCAGTACGCTGTCGCGCACGCCGGCCCCCGGCTATTTCGCCCATTCCGCCGCCAAGTCCGGGCTCGATGGCTTCGTCAAGTCTTTGGCGCTCGAACTGGGACCGCATGGCATCCGGGTCAACACCGTCGCGCCCGGTCTCACGGAAACGGAGGCGACGGCCCACATTCCGGCAGAGGTCAAGGCAGCCATGACGCGTCATCTTCCTCTCGGCCGGACCGGCAAATCGGAGGATGTCGCCAACGTCGTTGCGTTCATGGTTTCCGACGAGGCGGCCCATCTGACGGGCTGCTACACGCCGGTCGGCGGAGGCAATCTGTTTCTCTGAAACCAGCGGGACCGATGCAAAGGGAGATGCGCGGACGCGCGGTTCGACCGCGACGTCCGGCGCCGGCGTTCCGCGCTTGCGCGGGTGGTGACTTGGGCTAAGATCGCGATATGGCGCCGACGACCCCTATCATGAGCATGATTGCAACCGATTGCGTTCGGGGGCGGCGCATGACCGTGCGCTAGCGGCGCCCGACGCTTGAGCCCACCGGCTGTGTGGGCGTTATCCAAGAAAGCTCCCCGCAGCCCTTTCTAAGGGAGCATCCATGTCCAGCTGTGTTTTCTGCGGGATTCTCGAAGGTACGACGCGCGGCCACTTCGTCTGCCGCGAGCCCCTCGTGTCCGCGATCCTGACGACCGGCCCGGTCACGCCGGGGCACCTGATGGTGATCCCCAACCGTCATGCGGAAGGGCTTGCCGACCTGACCGACGAGGAAAATGCGGCGGTCTTTTCACTCGCCCGCCGTCTGGCGGGCGTTCTCCGGCAAAGCGGTCTGCGCTGCGAAGGCGTCAACTATTTCGTCGCCGATGGTGAAGCCGCATTTCAGGAGGTATTTCACTTTCACCTCCATGTCTTTCCCCGCTTCAAGGGCGATACCTTCAAGCTTGTCGCCGACTGGGATCAAAAGCCGTCTCGCGACGAGTTGGACAGCATTGCCGAACAGTTGCGCGGCGCCATGACGAGTGCCGAACACGTCTGAGCACAGCCGCTCGTCCAGGCCGCGGCTATTCACCAAGGACAATTGCGGCCCGCCTCACCCATGCTTCCGGGTCGGCCGATTTCGCGCTTCCGCCTCCTGCGCAGACCAGGAGGCGGGCCTCCCGGTTAGGCAATCATTCGACCTTCGAACCATCGAAGGCCGCGAAGCCGCACAACACGACGCCGGCAACCTATTCGATCACGATCACGAGCCGGCCTCGAACGTGTCCTTCCGCGCTCTCTTTCTGAGCCGCGGCTGCCTGATAGAGCGAAAATGTTCGTTCGACGGGCAGGCGGAAGGCGCCCTCCTCGTAGAGCCGGGCCGCCAGGGCGAAGGCTGCCGGGGCATCCTTGGCGGTGCTGGAAACCTGGGCGCCATATTTCGGCGCGCTGAAATCGGCGATCGACAGCACCTTGGATGGTTCGCCCGTCAACGAGATCAGCGCTTCGATGACGCCCGCTCCGGCGATATCGAGAGCCGCGTCCACTCCTTCGGGCGCGATTTCTCGCACGCGCTCCACCCAGCCCTCGCCATAAGTCGTCGCGATGGCGCCGATCGAACGCAGATAATCCTGGTTCCGTTCGCTGGCCGTCCCGATGATCGTCAGCCCACGGTCGCGGGCAAACTGCACAGCAGCCGAACCGACGCCGCCCGCGGCGCCGCTGATCAGCAGCGTTTCGCCCGAGCGAACGTCGAGCTGATCGAGGATGCGCTTCGCCGTTTCGGCAGGAACGGGATAGCCGGCCGCTTCCTCGAACGACAATCCTTCGGGCTTCAGCGCCCAGCTCTTCAATACGGCCTTTTCCGCAAAGGTCGCCGAACCGGACCCGAACACGGCATTGCCGACGGCGATACCGCCAACCCCTTCGCCGACTTCGTCGACCACGCCGGCGGCATCCCGTCCGGTCCCCGCCGGCAGGTCCAGCGCGATGAAATCGCGCATCTGTCCTTTCCGGATCTTCCAGTCCAGCGCGTTCACGCCGGCGGCCCGAACCGAAATCCTGATCTCGCCCGGCCCGGCATGCGGCTCGTCGGTCTCGACCACCCGCAGCACGTCGGGGCCGCCATACTCGGCAAATTGCACAGCTCTCACGGGACCATCTCCTTCGAAAGGTTGCTTCGACCTCGAGCGCGGCTGGGTTTGGCCCTCGTGCAAATCCCGAACGTTCCATCGGCGCCCCGGGGGCAGCAAAAGGGTCGGCGATCGCCAGGCCGTCGATAGGCAGGTAACCACGACCGCGCCCAAGTCCAGATCTTGAAAACTCTTCGAAAATGTGGGCAACGGACCCAGCAATTCGCCCATTCGTGCGATTGGCACGCCCTGCTCCCTCGGCTCATCGGTCCGTTGGGCGCCGGCGTCATCCGCCGACGACGCTCACCTTCGAAGCCCAGCCCTACAGCCCCATAGCCCGCTTCCCTCATCTTATGTACCATGGTACATCAATATCATGGTTGTCGAACGGATACAGACGGGCGTGCGCCTGGAGAAACGTCTCGTGAAGGTGCTCAAGGCGCTGGCAGAGCTGCACGACATGAGCATGGGCGATTTGCTCGAGGGCATCTGTCTGCATGCCCTGGAGGGCAAGGCGCCCTTTTCACCCGAGACTCTGCAAGCCATCCGCGAGCTGAAGCATGTCTACGGCCTCGACCTCGCCGCGGCCGACAGCCATCGGCTTTCGGAAGATAAAGGAGAATCCCATGGCGGGACGCCGCGTTGATCGTCATCATACGATCCACCTGAATGGTCCGATCGCGCGCGCCTTTCCCATGTTCACGCCGCTCGGCGAGGAAGCGTGGGTTCCAGGCTGGAGCCCGGACTACATCCATCCCGAGGACGGCCGCACAAGCGCTGGGATGGTGTTTCAGACCGGCACCGGCGCCGATGCCACAATCTGGGCCTGCGCCGAGTGGGATCCCGCAGGCCACCGCGCCCGCTATGTCCGCGTCACGCCGGCCAGCCGCATCGCCGAAGTCGTCGTGCGCTGCCGTCCCTTGCCCCTCGAACGAACCCAGGCGGACGTCACCTACGCCGTGACGGCATTGAACGCCGACGGCGAGGCCTATCTGGCGGACTTCACGGAAACGGCTTATGCAGCGATGATCGAGGAGTGGCGCGTCGATATCGACCGCTGGCTAGCGGATCACCCCGGCGCCGTTGTCCGGCACTGAGTCCACAGCACCAGTCGATCGTCCGGCCCGCCTACCCCGCGATGTCGATCACCCCGGCCTCGCCCATTTCGGAGCCGAAGGCGAGGCGGCGGCCTTCGCGATCCCAGGCCATGGTCTGGATCGCGCCGGTGCCGCCGCGGCGCAGAAGTGCTTCCTTCTGGTCGGCGAAGCGGACCGCCAGGATCATGCCGTCGGCATAGCCGACCGCCAGCATGTCCTCGGCCGGATGGCAGGCGACGCAGGTCACCATGGTATCCCCGCGCAAGCCGAGTTCCAAAGGCGCCTTGCCCATCGGGCCGGTCTTGCCGGCAAACGGCCAGAGCACGGCGACTGGCGCACCGGCGGTCGCCAGATATCGCCCCTTGGCCGACCACGACCAGCTCTTCACCTTCGCCGGATAGCCGGCCATGCGCATATGCTGGCCGTCGTCCAGACGCCAACCGTGCAGGGCATTTTCCTGCATTGAGGTGACGAGAAACCGGCCGTCCGGCGAGAACATGACGGCGATATGGGCACCTTTCCATTCGAGCTGGACGGGCGCGGAGTCGGTGCCGGCGAAATAGAGCGAGGCGCCGTTGTAGCGCGCCGTCGCCAGGCGGATGCCCTTGGGCGCGAAAGCGATATCCTCGACCGTGCGTTCCTGCGGGAATTCTTTGACGGTGCCATCCGATAACCGGACATAGGCGGTGCGGCCCGAAGCAAAGCCCACCACGCCGTTCGGTCCGGCCGCGACGCGGTCGACCCATTTGCGGCCGATGGTGGCCAGTTCGGAAGCCTTCCCGTCAGGCGTCACCGCGACGACGCGGCCATCCTCGCCGCCGGTCAGGAGGCGCCCGTTCCACGGATCGGGACGGGCCGCGAGCAGACCGCCTGAATGGGCTTCGACGGTGCGCTCGCCGCCGGCGGGCATGCGCACTGTTCCATCCGCCAGGGCGAAGACGGGCTCGTCTTTCAGAAACACCGCCGTCTCGACGAATTCGACGAACTCATACGCTGCGATCGACGGCATCAGGCGGCAGCCCCAGCCCCCAGCTTGGCGGCGCAGGCCGCGAATTCCGTCTCCAGCGCTTCCGCGTCGAGTTCGCGGCCGATCAGGACGAGCCTGCTCTCGCGCTTCTCGTCAGCGCGCCAGGGCCGCTGGTGGTCGCCCTCGATGATCATGTGGACACCCTGAACCACGTAGCGGTCGGGGTCGTCGGCGAAGGCGATGATGCCCTTGAGGCGCAGGATGTTCGGCCCCTGCTCCTGCGTCAGCGCCTGCACCCAGGGGAAGAACTTGCGTTGATCGAGCTCGCCGCCCCGGAGCGAGACCGAGGTCACCGTCACGTCGTGGATGTCCGACACGGCGCCATCGTGATGATGGTGATGATGGCCGTGGTGATCATGGTCATGGTGGTCATGATCATGGTGGTGGTGATCGTGATCGCAGTCGGGACCGCAGACGTGGTCGTCCTCGGCCTCCAGGAAGTCCGGATCGTTGTCGAGCACCCGGGCGAGATCGAAGGCCCCCTGGCCCAGCACCCGGTCGAGATCGACATTGGCGCGCTCGGTACGATGGATCACCGCATGCGGGTTGATCGCGCGGATCGTCGCCTCGACCCTGGCCAGGTCCTCGGGCGAAACCAGATCCGTCTTATTGAGGAGCACCACGTCGGCAAAGGCGATCTGATCTTCCGCCTCCTTCGAGTCGCGCAGCCGCAGCGGCAGATGCTTGGCGTCCACCAGCGCCACGACGGCGTCGAGCTTGGTCTTGGCCCGCACGTCGTCGTCCATGAAGAAGGTCTGGGCGACGGGGACCGGGTCGGCGAGCCCGGTGGTCTCGACCACGATGGCGTCGAAGCGGCCGCGACGGCGCGTCAGTCCTTCGACGACGCGCACCAAATCGCCGCGCACGGTGCAGCAGACGCAGCCGTTGTTCATCTCGTAGATTTCTTCGTCCGATTCGACGATGAGATCGTTGTCGATGCCGATCTCGCCGAACTCGTTGACGATGACCGCATAGCGGCGACCATGATCTTCCGACAGGATTCGGTTGAGCAGTGTCGTCTTGCCGGACCCCAGATAGCCGGTCAGCACGGTGACGGGGATCTGGTTCGCGGCCTCGGATGATGTCTCGGACATGGCAAGCTCCTGATCGATCGGTCCACCATATAAGTGCCGATTGCGTCGATTGCACGGGGTCGAAGCGCCGTTATCGCAGGTGTGCCAGATCGAAGGCGGCCACATCCTGCACGAATTCGATGAAGCCGGCGACTTGATGTTCAGCGATGGCGCGTCCCATCTCGGCGTTGGCAAGCCCGGCATTGCCCACGGTGCCCGCCTCGTTGAGGTCGCCCGCAAGCCAGCCGAAGCCGAGCCGGCCATGTGCCCGCAGGCGCTTGGTCCGGATTTCCATCTCGCTCTGCAGCGAGGCGAAGTCGGAGACCCCGTCGCCGCGCACGAGATCAGGCCGGAAAAAAAGCATCAAGGCCGTCTCGATGGCCCCGCCATGGATGCCGACGGCGATCTCGTCGTCCGGCAGCAGGGCGGGCGGATAGCCGAATCGCTGCCATGAGACGGGAGCGACCAGCATGTCGTGACCGGCGCGCAGCTCCAGCGCCGCCGTATCCATCGCCGGCGTGTTGCCGCCATGCGAGCTGACGATGACCAGTCGCCGAAAACCGGTCGCCGCCAGCCCGTCGCCGACCTCGATGAGCGAACGGATCATCGTGTCCCAGCGATGACCAAGCGTGCCTGCGAAGCGAGCGTGCTCGGTCGAGACGCCGAGGCGCATCGTCGGCAATATCGTCACGGGCACCGCCTCGGGCAGACGTTCCACCGTGAGGCCGACCATGTGGTCGGCGATGATCGCATCGGTCCCCAGCGGCAGGTGCGGACCATGCTGCTCGATCGCAGCGATCGGCAACACGGCAACGGCATGTCGAAGCGGCGAGCCCGAGAGATCGGCGGAGGTCAGTTCTTCGTAGCGGCGGCTCATCATGACGATTTCTCTCCGATCGTAGCAAGCATGACCCTGCTTATGCTGTCGCAGCGGCAATCTAAAGCTGGACAGCGAGGCCGCACCTAGCCATTTTGCAGCAGTTGGAGTTGGGGAGGCGATGACCGGCAAAAAGAAAAAGCGTTCGACGACCATGCGGCAGCTCGTGCTGGCCGCGCGCGCCGGCCGCACCGCCCTCTCCGCGAGGCTCGCCAGCCTGGACATCTATCCGGGGCAGGACGCTTTACTGTTGGCCTTGAGCGAGGCGGACGGCCTGTCGCTGCGTGAATTGGCGACGCGCCTTTCGGTGCGCCCGCCCACCATCACCAAGACCATCGCCCGGCTGGCGGCGCAGGGCCTCGTCGACAAGCGCGCCTCGGATCAGGACGCGCGCCAGAGCCACGCCTTTCTGACGGAACGGGGCGAGCAGATCGTCGACGAGGTGCGCCTGGCGCAGCGGGATGTGGAACGGCTCGGCCTGAAAGGGCTGTCGACCAAGGAGATCAAGCTTCTGCGCAAGCTGCTGCAGCGGGTGGAACGCAATCTCGAGCCCGCGGCATCGGGAACGGCCGAGGAGGACGAAGACTGAAGGATGGTAAGCAAGTCGAAACGATGCAATTGTTTATGCTGCCCTTTCGGTTCTGCGCCGTCTTTGTCATAGATGGCCGACCGACGAACTGACCGCATCGGGTAGAGACAGGTGGCCCAGAAAGTTAAGTTGTCGACGATCGCCGAGGCGCTCGGGCTTTCCACTGCGACCGTCTCGCTGGCGTTGCGCGACAGCCCCCTGGTGGCCGAGGCCACGCGCGAGCGCATCAAGGAGGAGGCGCGCACCTCCGGCTATATCTACAATCGCCGGGCGGCCAGCCTGCGCACGTCCAAGTCCGGCATTATCGGCGTGTGCGTGCACGATGTGATGAACCCGTTCTACGGCGAGATCCTGCAGGCGATCGAGCACGAGCTGGACCGGCAGAATCACACCTTCATCCTGTGCAACCACTACGACCAGCTCCCCAAGCAGCGGGCGTTTATCGATACGATGCTGCAGCTCGGCGCCGACGGGATGATCATGTCGCCGGCGATCGGCACGCCCGCCGCAGACATCGAACTGGCGGAGAACAACAACCTGCCCGTCATGCTCGTGGCGCGCACGGTCGAGGGCGCCCAAGTGCCGGGCTTCCATGGCGACGACCGCTACGGCATGCGCCTGGCGGTCGAGCATTTGATCAAGAGCGGCCATCGAAGCATCGCCATGGTCGGCGGCGACGAGACCACGTCGACCGGACGCGAGCGCGAGGCGGGCTATCTCCAGGCATTGGCGGAAGCCGGCATTTCCCTGCAGCAGGAATGGCGGATCAAGGGTGCCCGCGACCGTCACAGCGGCTTCCAGGCCGCCCCAAGGCTTCTGGATCTGCCCGAACTGCCGACCGCCGTCGTCTGCTATTCCGATCTCGTGGCGCTCGGCCTGATGTACGGCCTGGGCCGGGCCGGGCTCGTGCCGGGCGAGGACATCGCCGTCATCGGCTATGACGACATCGAGGAAGCGGCTATCGCCACCCCCGCGCTAACCACCGTCAGCAACGGCCAGACCGAGGTCGGCAAGCTGGCCGCTCGGGCGCTGCTGGCCCGCCTGCAGGGCGAACAGGTGCCGGCGGAGACGCAATTGATCACGCCGACGCTCAAGATCCGCCGATCGAGCGAGTATTCGCCGGGTTCCGCGGCCGGCAACAGACCGAAGGAACAGACATGTCAGAGCTGAAGTCGATCCCGATCCTCGTCTCGAAAAAGATGAACGTGGATACCCTGGCGACGCTGCGCGAGACGTTCGATGTCCGCCCCTTCGACGGCAATCCCGCCAGCCTCGGCGACGAGGACCGTCACGCGGTTCGCGGCATAGCCCTGGCCGGCGGCGCCGGAGCCGCCCTGATGGACGCTCTGCCCAATCTGGAAATCATTGCCAGTTTCGGCGTCGGCTACGACGGTGTCGATGTGGCGGCAGCGGCAGCGCGGCGCGTTCTGGTGACCAATACGCCCGACGTTCTGACCGAGGAGGTCGCCGACACGACGCTGGGCCTTCTTCTCAATACAGTGCGCGAATTCTCCAAGGCCGAGCGCTATCTGCGCGACGGCCGCTGGGAGACGGACGGGCCCTATCCGCTGACGCCGATGACCCTGCGCGGACGCAGCGCCGGCATCTTCGGTCTCGGGCGCATCGGCCTGGCCATCGCCCGACGCCTCGAGGCCTTCGGCCTGACCGTCAGCTATCACAATCGACGCCAGCGCGACGATGTGCCCTATCCCTATCATGCCAGCCTGGCCGATCTCGCCGCGGCGGTCGACACGCTGATCGTCGCGGCTCCGGGCGGACCGGCGACGGAGAATGCCGTCGGGCCTGCGGTGCTCGAGGCGCTCGGCCCGAACGGCGTGCTGATCAATATCGGCCGCGGCACGACCGTCGATGAGGCGGCGCTGGTCAAAGCGCTCGCCTCCGGCACGATCGGCGCGGCCGGGCTTGACGTGTTCGTCAACGAACCGAAGGTATCCGCAGACCTGCGTGCCCTCGACAACGTCGTGCTTCTGCCGCATCTCGGCTCGGCATCCCGCGCCACCCGGTGGGCGATGGGCGATGTCGTCGTCAACAATTTGAAGATGTGGTTTCAAGAGCGTAGGGTCGTCACGCCTGTCCCGGAGATCGTGGCGGCGGGCCTTGTCGAAGCAGGGTGATCTATATCAACTCGCCGAAGGCAAGGTTCAGTTAACTTTTCAGTAATACCGTCGCTTGGATCAGGATGAACAAATCGTTCTCGGAGCCCACCCGATGAAATTTGCCGCGGTTGCTCTTTCCGTTGGTCTCGCTGGCGTTTTGCTGGCGTCATGGATGCAGGGCGCTGCCATCGTTCCCGGCGAAGGACTGCCGGCCACGGTTCTGGCCAATGCAGACGTCACCCCCGATCCGGTCGTCACTGGTTCCATCGGGACCGCGGCCGAGCGCGAGGAGATGGACGCCATGCGTCTCATCGATCTGCGCAGCGGCGCCACCTGCAAGGTCGCCAAGCCGGCGAATCAGGACGAGAGCTTCAAGCGCGTGCCGCTGAACCCCGATTGCGCCGCCTCGCCCGAGCTTTCGCGGATCACCTATTGGCGTTCGACGCCGAGCGGCACGCTGATCATGGCCGATTCGGGCGGCGCCACGGTTCTGGAATTCGCTCCCGGTGACGGCGTACTCTACGAGTCGATCTACCCGTCCAACGCCTTGATCACCATCGTCCCGGCCCGGAGCTGACGGCAGAGATCGGAGCCTCACCGCTTCCCCAGGATGCGCAGGACGGACGGCTTGGTGGATATCGCCAAGCCGTTTCGCTGCTCGCGCCGTTTCGATTCTACCGGAACGCGTCGAGGCTTTGGCGCTGCCGCCCCCTATCATCGAAATTCCCGGTGTCGAGCCACGCCTCGAAGGCCGACCTCCGGCGCGGCCATTCGTCGTCGGTCATGGCGAACCAGGCGGTGTCCCGGTTGCGGCCCTTGACCACCATGTGCTGGCGAAAGGTGCCCTCGTAGGTAAAACCGAGCCGTTCGGCAGCGCGGCGCGAGGGGCCGTTGGTGGCATCGCACTTCCACTCCAGCCGACGGTAGTCGAGTTCGTCGAAGACGCGGCCCATCAAGAGGAAGAACGCCTCCGTGGCCTCCCGCGTGCGCTGCAGGCGGGGGCCGAGCACGACGTTGCCGATTTCGATCACCCCGTTGGCGGCATCGATGCGCATCAGCGCCATCCAGCCTTCGGCGCGACCCGAGCTCTTTGGGACGACGGCGTGAAGCACCATCGCGCTATCGAAGGCAAGCCGGCGCAACACGGTTTCGAGCGCCTGGCCGTTTGCAAAGGGACCGTAGCCCATCCAGCGCCAAAGAGCGTCGTCCGCCCCTGCGACGACGTCATAAAGCTGGCCGAACCGCCGCTCGTCGCCAACCGGCTCGACCAGGACCGATCGGCCCTCCAGAGCCACACGCCCTGGCAGTGCACGGGGTTGCCAAGCGCTGAGGTCGTTCGTCATGAGCGCTCCCGGATGAAGCGAAGAATGCTGTCTCGAATCTGCTCGTTCTGAAACGGCAAGGCGGTCGCCAGAACACGCAGCACGCCAATATGCGACAAGCCGGGAAGGATTTCCACGCTCGCCGACGCCCCCACGGCTGCGGCCTTCGCGCCGAGCCGCCGCGTGTTGCCGGGATCGACCGTGGTGTCGCCGTCCCCCGCGATCAGCAGCATGGGCGGCGCCTTTTCGTCCACGAAGTTGATCGGCTGGCTGGCCACGCGCGTCGCCTCCGGAAAGATCCGCTTGTAGCGCTCCTCCGTCAGAGGCAGAAAGTCATAGGGCCCGGCCAGTCCGATGAAACCCGCCAGGCGATCCTGGGCAAGACCTTCGCGGGCCAGATAGCGCCGATCGAAGGCCAGCAGGGCAGCGATTTCCGCACCGGCCGAATGCCCCATCAAAAACAGAGGATGGTCGCCAGCAGGAAGACCCTCACCGGCCGACGCCGCCTCGGCGACCGCCGCCACTGCGGCCGCCCCGTCTTCCACGAAGGCTGGAAAGACCACCTCGGGATAAAGCCGGTAGTCGGGGATGGCGACCGCGATGCCGGCACTGGCGAGCGACTGGCCGAGGAAAGCGTAGATGTCCTTCGACCCGCTGTCCCAGCTTCCGCCGTAGAGGAAGACCACCATCGGCGTCGCGGCGTCCGCGCCGTCGGGAACATAGAGATCGTAGCGGCCGCGCTCGCCTTCCGCATAGGGCTGGTCGTGCAGGACCTCGTATCCCGCACGGCTGGTCACCACATTGAGCAGCGTGACGCCCGCAGAACAGGCCGACAGGCCGATGCCGAGTGGCAGAACGGCCATCAGCAGTCGACGCAAGCGACGAGCCGGCAAACGATGGCCGCGTGGCGGCAAGCGGCGCGTCAGTTCTTCTTGGCCAATCCGGCCGCTTCGGACGCCAGACGGGTAATCTCGTCGAAGTTTCCGGCAGCCACCAGATCCTTCGGGCAGACCCACGAGCCGCCGACGCAGATGATGTTCGGCAAGGCCAGATAGTCGCCGACGTTCTTCATAGAGATACCGCCGGTCGGGCAGAACTTGACCTGCGGAAAGACCGCCGAGAGCGACTTCAGATAGGAGGCGCCGCCCGACTGCTCGGCCGGGAAGAACTTCAAGAGCTCGTAGCCCTCCTCGATCATCGCCATGACCTCGCTGGGCGTTCCGGCGCCGGGCAGCAGCGGCACGGCCGAAGCACGCGCGGCGTCGAGCAGTTCCATCGTCGCGCCGGGCGACACGATGAACTTGGAGCCGGCGGCCACCGCCTGGTCAAATTGTCGCGGGTTGAGCACCGTGCCTGCACCGCAGACCGCTTCCGGAACCTCCTCGACGACGCAGCGAATCGCGTCGAGCGCGGCCGGCGTCCGCAAGGTGATCTCGATCGCCGTCAGGCCGCCCTTGGCCAGCGCCCGGGCCAGATCCACCGCTTCGCGGGCCGTATCCACCACAACCACGGGCACGACGGGCTGGGCCGTCAGGATGGGAGTCAGTGCCTTCGTCTTCTGGGCCATCGGATCGTCCTGATTTCTAGAGCATGCACGGGCAAAGCAGGCGAAAGGCCGTGCAGCCGGATGGTGCCGTCTCTGCCTGTTCGAGGTGTCGGCCGCCTGACTAGAGCCTCGCGGCGCAAAAGGGAAGTCACCGCAACGCATGACGGCTATCCCGCGGCATCTCGTCCAGCGGCGCAACGACGCGATTCGATCGAGGCGCTCCCGGCGGTGGGAGCGGTTCGAACGCCCAACCCGACCGATCGCGGCTCAGGCGGCGATCTCCACCGCTTCGAGCGCAGCCAGGAAACGATTGCACCATTGCTCGGCCGTCCCAGTGAAAACCTGCTTGCGCATCGCCTGCCAACGCCGCTGACGCTCTTCCAGCGGCATCTTGAGGGCGGTCTGCAAGGCGGCGGCCACGTTGTCGGTCGAATAGGGATTGACGATGAGCGCACCGCACGCCAGTTCGGCCCGCGCACCGGCAAACCGCGACAAGATCAGGACACCCGGATCGTCCGGGTTCTGCGCCGCCACATATTCCTTGGCCACCAGGTTCATGCCGTCGCGCAGCGGCGTCACCATGCACACCCGCGCCGCGCGATAGATGCCGGCCAGCGCGCGGCGCGTGAAGCCGCGCGTCATGATCTGGATGGGCGTCCAGTCGAGCGTCGCGAACCGGCCGTTCGTGCGCCCGGCGAGCTTTTCCAGCTCGTCGCGCAGCTCGGCATAAGCGTTCAGCTCCGATCGCGACAGCGGCGCCACCTGCAGAAACTGGACGTTGCCCCGGTTCTCCGGATAGCTGTCGAGCAGCCTGTCGAAACCCTTGAAGCGTTCGAGCAGGCCCTTGGAGTAGTCCATGCGATCGACGCCGACGATTTGCTGGCGTTCATGCGAGATGTCGCGCACCATGTCCTCGTGCTCGACGGCCTCGGCCGAAAGCGCGAAGCGGGCAAACCCTTCGGCGTCGATACCGATGGGAATGGCGCACGCGGTCACCGTGCGGTCGCCAACGCGCACCTGGTCGTTCTCCAACTCCTCGCCGCCGAGTTCGTAGACGCAAAACGCCACGAAGTTGCGCCGATCGGTCTCGGTTTGAAATCCGATCACGTCATAGGCCAGCATCGCCCGGATGATGTCGTGGCTCGACGGCAGCGCGGTGAAGATTTCCGGCGGGCAGAACGGGATATGGAGGAAGAAGCCGAGCCGCCCCTTGAAGCCGCATTTGCGCATCTCTGCGCCGAGATAAAAGAAGTGGTAGTCGTGCACCCAGACCAGGTCGGTATCATCGACCAGGCCGGCCAGCCGAACCGCGAAACGCTCGTTGACATGGCGATAGATCCGGTCCGACCAGTCGTCGAATTCAGCCAGATCGAGCCGGTAGTGCAGCAACGGCCACAAAGAGCGGTTGGCATAACCGAGGTAGAAGCCCTTGAGGTCCTCTTCGGTCATGTCGATCGTCGTCATGGCCGTATGGTCGTAGATCTCGGTCTTTTCCGGGCTGAACGTTCCCTCGTCCGAGGTCTCGCCGCTCCAGCCGAACCAGAGGCCGCCGCGTCGCCGCAGCGCGTCGGCCAGCCCGACGGCCAGGCCGCCGGCCTTGCCCTCGTCCTTCAGCGGTCCGACGCGATTCGATACGACGACCAGACGATGCTGTTCTTCGGTCATGGCTCCCACCTCCGAAATGCCATCCTGCTTGATCAGGATTTCATCGTCGAACCCATTCCTGCCTGACCTTCGGCCAACTTCGTCCAGCATCCCCATTCCGCCACCGTTGTTATCGTGCCCCCAGCCAGTCGTGCAGAGCCGAGACATCCGCCAAGCGATACTCCGCACACGTCGCAGCACCGCCGATCTTAATGGAAATTCCGCCCGCCTCGCTGACATGACGCAAGGCGTATTCGTCGGTCACGTCGTCGCCGGCATAGATCGGCGTTCGTCCGATGAAAGGACCCTGTCCCATCAGGTCGGCGACGGCCACGCCCTTGTCCATGCCGGCAGGATGAACCTCGACGATCTGGTCGCCCTTCATCACCACCAGATCCTCGCGACCATCCGTCGCGCCGGCCATGATCTGCGCGGCGAGGCCGGCAAGATCGGGCGCCGTGCGATAGTGCAGCACCAGCGCCATGCCCTTGTCCTCGAGCTTCAACCGAGGCTCGGCCGCGAGTTCGGCCTGCAAGGTCCGGCGGATCGTATCGAGCGCCTCCGGCTCCATCAGCCGGCTGATGGGATCGCCGGGGTCGGCCCGTCGCTCCAGCCCATGCACGCCGGCAGCGGCAAAGCGCAGCGGCGAGAGGAATCGGTCGAGATCGGCGATCCGCCGGCCGCTGACCACCGCCAAAGCGCCGGAAAGCTCCGATTGCAGGACGCTCAGGCGATCGAGCACATGGGGAGCGATGCGGACCGCGTCCGGATCGTCCACCAGGTCGACGAGCGTCCCGTCGAAGTCCAGAAAAAGCGCATGGCGCTGCGGATCAAGCGGGGGCGGAATAGTCATGTCGCCTGCCAAGATAGCGCCGAACGCGCCGATGGCCAACCGCCCAACCGCCTTCTCCGGCAACTCAGCCGGCGGTCGCCGTCACCCCAAGCGCGTCGAAGACGCCCCGATCGGCGGCCCCCGTCGCGACCATCCCCTGCCGGGCCTGAAACAGAGCGACCATCGCTCGCGTCTTTGGCCCGAAGATGCCATCGACCACCACATCGAGCCCCACCTGGCAGAGGCCGCGCTGCAGCGCCGTGACCGCAGCGCCGCGCGCGCCGAGCTGGGTCATGTTGCTTTCCAACGGGTCGGCCAAGGCTCGTCGGGCCTTGGTGAGCGCCACGGCGATCTTGTCGTCGTAGCGGTTCCGACGGAAGCCGGGGCCGTTGTAGCGCCGCGCAAAGCCCTCGAAGTCGGCGCGATCCAGACGGCGATCGAGTCCGCCCAGACGGAGGAATCGCGCGACGATATCGAATTGGCCCGCAGTTGACTGGCGCGCCGTGGCCGCGAGATCCGTTGCGCTGGCAAAGCCCAGTTTCTTCCAATGCGCGCCCATGACCTGGCCCAGACCCCACGAGGTGGCCGCATGGGCCGCCTCCGCGTCGATCGCCACGGCGCGGTCCAAAAGCCGCCAACGCGCGGCCTGCGAGCGCGGATTGGCGATACGGCCCGCGCGCGGATCGGCCAGTCCGGCGGCGCGAGCCGTCGCACGGGCATCTCCGCGCAGGCCGCGATCGAAATAATGTCCCTCGAACCGGATCAGCGGCTCCTGCCGATTCCCGACGAGCGCGAAGGCTTTGGCATTGGTTTCCACCAACGCCACCGCGATCAGCACCGCGGCCGCCACGCCGGTCTGGCTTTCCACCTGCCTTGCCGCGTCCACGACATCTCTCGAAACACCCATCATCCACTCCCCGCCTTCGACACAGGGCATCAGTGTGCCAGGGTGTCGACCGGCGGGGATAAGCGGGACGGCGCATCACGGCCGGTTCAATGGCTGTCGCGCGGCAGTCCCTTGGTCTGGGCGATCCGCTGGAACGCAACGGCAGGTTCCAGCACCGCGCCATCGCCCATCTGGGCGACCATCGAACGCTGGATTTCCTGCCAGGGCGTCTGGCTCGCCGGATAGGGATAGCCGCCCTCGGCCTCCAGCGCAGAGCGACGTTCCTCCAGGTCCTCGTCGGAAATCAGGATGTTTGCGCTGCCCCGGCCCAGATCGATGCGCACCCGGTCGCCGGTTCGAAGCAGCGCCAAGCCGCCGCCGGCGGCGGCCTCCGGCGAGGCGTTGAGGATCGAGGGCGAACCCGACGTCCCGGACTGGCGACCGTCGCCGATGCAGGCGAGCGACGTGACGCCCTTCTTGATCAGGTAATCGGGCGCCCGCATGTTCACCACTTCCGCCGCGCCCGGATAGCCGATCGGCCCCGCACCACGCATGAACAGCACGGTGTGCTCGTCGATGGCGAGCGCCGGATCGTCGATGCGAGCGTGATAGTCCTCCGGCCCGTCGAACACGATCGCCCGGCCCTCGAAGGCCATGGGATCGGCGGGATTGGAGAGATAGCGGTCGCGGAATTCCTGCGAGACGACGCTCATCTTCATGATCGCCGAGGAGAACAGATTGCCCCGCAGAACGCGGAAGCCGGCATGCTGCTTGAGCGGCCGGTCGATCGGCCGGATCACGTTCTCGTCCTGGATCAGGACACCGCGGCAATTGTCGCCGATGGGCTGACCGTTGACGGTCATCGCGTCTTCGTGGATCAGCCCCTCTCTCATGAGCTGCGCCACCACGGCCGGCACGCCGCCGGCGTGATAGTAGTCCTCGCCCAGATAGTCGCCGGCCGGCTGCAGATTGACCAGGAGCGGGATCTCCTCGCCATAGGTCTGCCAGTCGTCGACCGTCAGCTCGACGCCCAGATGACGGGCGATGCCCTCCAGATGGATCGGCGCATTGGTCGAGCCGCCGATCGCCGAATTCACCCGGATGGCGTTGACGAAGGCCTCGCGCGTCATGATGTCGGAGGGCTTCAGATCCTCCTGCACCATGTCGACGATGCGTAGGCCTGTGCGGTAAGCCATCTCCTGGCGATCGCGGTAGGGCGCGGGGATCGCAGCCGAGCCCGGCAGCTGCATGCCCAGCGCCTCGGCCAGCGAGTTCATCGTGGTGGCCGTGCCCATGGTGTTGCAATAGCCGGTCGACGGCGCCGAGGAGGCGACCAGCGCCACGAAGCCGGCATAGTCGATCTCGCCGGCGGCCAGCATCTCGCGCGCCTTCCAGACAATGGTGCCCGACCCCGTTCGCTCGCCGCGGAACCAGCCGTTCAGCATCGGCCCGACCGACAGTGCGATCGCGGGAATGTTGACGGTCGCGGCGGCCATCAGGCAGGCCGGCGTGGTCTTGTCGCAGCCGATCGTCAGTACCACGCCGTCGAGCGGATAGCCGTAGAGCACCTCCACCAGGCCCAGATAGGCGAGATTCCGGTCGAGGGCTGCGGTCGGCCGCTTACCGGTCTCCTGCAGGGGATGCACCGGAAATTCGAGCGGAATTCCACCGGCCTCGCGGATGCCGTCGCGAATCCGCGAGGCCAAGTCGAGATGATGCCGGTTGCACGGCACCAGATCCGAGCCGGTCTGGGCGATGCCGATGATCGGACGGCCGGATTGAAGCTCTTCCTGGCTGATGCCGAAGTTGAGATAGCGCTCCAGATAGAGCGCCGTCATATCCGGATTGTGCGGATTGTCGAACCAGGCGCGCGAGCGCAATTGCCGGCCGGACTGGGAGATGGGGGTGCTGGGCTTGGTCATCGTCTTCGATCGCAAAAGCAGGGCGTCAGCGTTGGGAGGTGGAAAAGCGGTAGATCGACACGTGCCGGTAGACCTCTCCCGGATCGAGGCGAACCGAGGGGAACTCCGGACGGTTCGGCGAATCCGGAAAATGCTGCGGCTCCAGGCAGAAGGCGTCGGATTGCCGGTAGATCTCGCCGTATTTGCCTACGACCGTGGAATCGAGGAAATTGCCGGCATAGACCTGGACGCCCGGCTCGGTCGTCAAAAGCTCCATCACACGTCCGGATGCGGGGTCTTCCAGGCGCGCCGCCGGCTTGGGCTCGGCCGTCGCGCCGCCGCGCAGCACGAAATTGTGGTCGTAGCCGTGCCCGAACACGATCTGTTCTTCGTCGCCGTCGCGGATGCAAGCGCCCACCGGCCTGACGGTGCGGAAATCGAAAGCCGTATCGGCCACCGCGCGTACCTCGCCGGTCGGAATGGACGTCGCGTCGACCGGCAGGAAGGCGTCGGCCTCGACACTCAGCCGGTGATCGAGGATGCTGCGAACCTGTTCGACGCCGCCCAGGTTGAAAAAGCTGTGATTGGTCATATTGATGATCGTCACGCGATCGGTGGTCGCCTCGTAGGCGACGGTCAGTTCGTTCGGCGCCGAGAGCGTGTAGGTGACATCGACCTCGACGCGGCCCGGGAACCCCTCCTCGCCATCCTCGCTCACCCGATGGAAGGTGACCGACGGCGCCGGGGTCTCGATGGCGGCCGCAATTGTCCAGAGCCGGCGGTCGAAGCCGCCGGCACCGCCATGCAGCGCATTCGGCCCGTTGTTGGGTGCGATCCTGTAGTCGACGCCGTCCAGCGAAAAGCGGCCGGCGGCAATGCGGTTGGCGTAGCGCCCCACCGTTGCGCCGAAATACCGCGACTTTTCTTCGTAGCCGGCAATGGTCGAGCGACCGAGCACCACATCGGCCAGCTGTCCCTCGCGATCCGGCACGAAAAGCGATTGGATCGCGGCGCCGTAGGCGATCAGCCGCACGGTCAGGCCATCGCTGTCGAAAAGCTCTATCGCCTCGACGACCTCGCCGTTTCGCAGCGTTCCGAACTCCGTTCGGGTCAACCCCGCCGCCATCTTCCATTTCCTTTCGCGATTGTTCTATGACAAAGATTTAGGGGGACCTGACGATCGACAAGAAGGCGCTCGACAATCGCAATACATCGCAGACGATCGATCAATACAGCGCAGCAACTCATGGCTCGGCCCCTCCCTGCCGCTCCCCGATTGGGTTCTCGGACCTCGCCGGCATCGAGCCTTGCAGCAGGACGACAGCCACGGTCCGGTGGAAAGCGACGCGACGCGCAAACGAACGGCCGTCATGTCTTCGCTCCGCTTGCGGCACCGGGCACCAAACAACAGGTTGTATCATCGGCCGGTATCTTGCTCGGCACTCACTGCCAAGTCAACTAATACTCAGACAAATTACGTGATGGCTGATTTATAGGGAGAGGAAACGCAATGCCAGGCGCCAGCGGCCCCATCAAACGCGGCGAACTGCCGCAATCGCGTTCGCCGAACAAGTCGGCGCGACGGCTGCATGGCGACATTGCGCGTGATCTCGGGGTGGCCATCGTGTCGGGCCGCTACAAGTCCGGCGACCTGTTGCCGGGCGAGATCGAGTTCAGCGCCGCCCTCGGGGTTTCGCGCACCGCCTATCGCGAAGGCGTCAGGATGCTCGACGCAAAGGGCCTGGTCGAGAGCCGGCCGAAGACCGGCACACGAGTGACCCCTCGGCATCGCTGGCGTTTTCTCGACCCCGACGTCCTCGGCTGGTTCTTCGAAGCCGGCGAGCCGGATCCCGCCTTCCTGCGCGGATTGTTCGAACTGCGCACCATCGTCGAGCCGCCGGCAGCCGCTTTGGCGGCTTCGCGGCGAAGCGACGCGCAGGTGGCGGCCATGGCGACCGCCCTCGACGACATGGATCGCCTCACCCTCGCCACGGAAGAAGGACGGGATGCGGACCGGCTGTTTCACGATACGATTCTGAGCGCATCCGGCAACGAGGTGCTGGCATCGCTGTCGACTGGGATCGGCGCGGCGATACGGTGGACGACGCTCTACAAGCATCGCACCCAGCCGGTGCCTCGCAACGCCATGGACGATCACCGCGCCGTCTTCGCCGCGATCCGATCCGCCCAGCCCGACGCGGCGCAGGAGGCTATGACCCGGCTCGTTGAGCGCGCCATGCAGGATCTGGAATAGCGACCGAGCGTCCAGAACCGCCAAAAAACCATAATTTGCCGTAGTTTAGCCGCAACTCGTCCGTCTTTTGGGCAATTTATCAGGCTACCTTATGGTAGCCGAAGGATCAGTCCAGACGGCGAAGCTTGGTTTCGGCGGGTGTCTCGAACATGTCGACCATTTCAGCGTCACAGGCCATGGCACGGTTCGGACTGGGCTTCCGGGTCGATGGCGATCGGGCAGCCCGGCAGGATGCGCGCGGAGCTCTGCTCGCCGCTCTCGACCATCCGAAGGACGCGCTGCTCCGCGACGACGACCTGCCGGATTCGCGCGAGGCCTTCGCGTTGACGCAAGCTGCGCAGCAGGCCCGCCGCAAGGGCATGGATGCGCCGGACGGCCCGACGCCGCAGAACCCCGCGGCCCTATACCGAAGCGAAGCGGCCGCCCGCCTGAAACGCATGTCGCAGACGCAGACGGGCGTTCTGGAGCGCCTGGTCGCATTCTGGACCAATCATTTCTGCGTCCAGGCCGGTGCCTCGCAGGCGGTGCGCGCCATGGCGGGAGCCTTCGAGCGCGAAGCCATTCGCCCGCACGTGCTCGGCAAGTTCGAGGACATGCTGGTGGCGGTCACCCGCCATCCGGCCATGCTGCTCTATCTCAACAATGCCGGGTCGGTCGGCCCTGACAGCGTCGTCGGCCAGCGGCGCGGGCGTGGCCTGAACGAGAACCATGCCCGCGAGTTGATGGAACTTCATACGCTCGGCGTATCGGGCGGATACGATCAGGCCGACGTGGTCGCGCTGGCCCAGACGTTGACCGGCTGGAGCTTCGGCCGCAACGCCGATCGAGTGGAAAGCTACGGCCAGTTCCAGTTCAACAAGGGCGCTCACGAGCCGGGCGAGCATACCATCATGGGTGTGAGCTACACCCAGAAGGGCGAGAGCCAGGGGATGGCCGTCCTGACAGATCTCGCGCGCAGCCCCGCCACCGCCCACCACCTTGCCACCAAGCTGGCTCGCCATTTCGTCGCCGACGAGCCGCCCTCCTCTTTGGTCGAGACGCTTGCGAGCAGTTATCTGGCCAGCGATGGCGACCTGAAGGCTCTGTCGAAAACGCTGCTCACCGCCGAGGAAGCCTGGACGGCTCCGCCGACGAAGATCCGATCGCCGCAGGAGTTCGTCTGGGCGGTGGTGCGCGCGGTCGAGCCGAATGTCGAGGCACCTTTCGTGCTGAGGGCCTTCGAGGCGGCTGGCCAGCCGCTTTGGAACCCGCCCTCGCCGGCCGGCTTCAACGACGGCACGTCTGTGTGGCTGGCGCCGAGTGGTCTGACCACACGCCTGGAGATCGCCGAACGCCTGGCGAGCCGGTCGCGCAAGGACGATCCGCGTCAGGTCGCCGAAGCGGTCCTCGGCGACGCCCTGTCTCCGGCGACCCGACAAGCGATCGAACGAGCGGAATCCTCGACCCAGGGTCTGGCGCTCCTGTTGATGAGCCCCGAGTTCCAGCGGAGGTAGCGACATGTCTTCGAACGAACGCCTGCTCGACGGTCTGATCTGCCCCGATCGACGCGCCTTTGTGGCCGGCGCCGGTGCCTTCATCGCCTGGGCGAACATGCCGCGCCATGCCTTTGCCGGCCGTCGGGATCCGCGCTTCGTCGCCGTCGTGCTGCGTGGCGCGATGGACGGGCTGGCGGCCGTGCCGCCCGTCGGCGACCCCGACTACGCGGCGTTGCGCGGCGAATGGGATCTTGGCGCCGGCAACGGCGTCATCGGGCTCGACGACTTCTTCGCCTTGAACGATGCGATGCCCCGGCTCGCGGACCGTTATCGGCAGCGCCAGGCGCTCATCGTCCATGCCTGCGCCACGCCCTATCGGGACCGGTCGCATTTCGACGGACAGGACGTCCTGGAGAGTGGCATGACCGGTCCGCATGGCAGCGAGACCGGATGGCTCAACCGGGCCGCGGCAGTGTTGCCGAAAGGCGATCGGGTGCGACCCGCCTCCGGTCTTGCCGTCGGCGCCACCGTGCCGCTGATCCTGCGCGGCCAGGCGCCGACCCTTGCCTGGTCGCCGCCGCGGTTCAAGCCGATCGGCGCCGACACGGCGGACCGCCTGGCATCGCTCTATGGCGAACGCGATCCTGTCCTGGCCCGCGTCTTCCAGGCTGGGTTGATGACCGACGCGTTGGCGGAAGGCGGCAGCCCGTCGCAGCAGAGCGGCGGCATCAAGCAGGCGTTCCGCCAGCTGGCCGAGGGCGCCGGGCGGCTGCTCGCCGCCGACGACGGCCCCCGCGTCGCCGCTATCAGCTATGACGGCTGGGATACTCATATCGACGAAGGCGCGGACGACGGCAAGCTCGCCAATCTCTTGGGCGCCCTGGACGAGGCGCTGGACGCCCTGGCCGGTTCTCTCGGCCCGGACGTCTGGAAGGACACTGTGGTCGCGGTCATGACGGAGTTCGGCCGGACCGCGCGGGTCAATGGCAACGAGGGCACCGACCACGGCACGGCCACCACCGCCTTCCTCGTCGGCGGCGCCGTCAAGGGCGGCCGCATCCTGGCCGACTGGCCGGGCCTCAAGGACGCCGATCTATACGAGAATCGCGATCTCCGGCCGACCACAGATTTGCGCGCCGTCCTCAAGGGCGTCCTGCGCGACCATCTGGGCATCGAGGAACGGGCCCTCACCGGCACCGTCTTTCCCGACAGCATCGGCATCCGGCCGCTCGACGGCCTGGTGGCGTGACGTTTTTCGGGCAGTAAAGACGGTCTTTGACCTTTCGCGGGTTGAGGTCCCGGCCGAACAGGCGATAATCCAGTGCCGCTCGTGGCAGACCGACTGCTGACCGAGCGGCCGCGCGATCGTGCCGTTCGGAGTTTTTTCCAGCCATGCTTCTCTCGCTTCGCGACCGCCTCGGTCCCGATCCTTCGGCCGTGCTCGTCGAATTCGCCACGCTGGCGCTGATGGCCGGCGGCCTGGCGCGTTCGTCGCTGCGCCGCCGCTTGCCCGCCTCGATGGTTCTCAAGAACCCGCGCGACTATCAGACCGAGGTCGACGTCGAGATCGAGCGGCTGATCGTCGACGGCATCACCAGAGCCTTTCCCGATTTCGCCATTAAGGGCGAAGAGGGCGTGGGCGACAGGAGCGCTGCGGCGGACGCACCGCTCGTACATATCGATCCGATCGACGGCACCACCAACTTCGCCTGGGGCATCCCTCATTTTGCCATCGTCATCGCCCTGGAGGTCAAGGGCGAGATCACCGCCGGCGTCGTCTACGACTGCATGATGGACGAACTGTTCACTGCCGAGATGGGGCGCGGCGCCTATGCCGACGGCATTCGCCTGGCCTGCTCGCAGGACGCGGACGTGGCGAACGCGCTCATCGGCGCCGGCCTGCCCGTGCCCGGCCAGGTCAAGAGCGTGGCGACCGAGACCTATCACCGTTCGGTGCGACGTCTGATGGACCAGGCGGCCGGGGTGCGCCGGCTCGGCTCGGCTGCGCTGTCGATCGCCTACGTCGCCTGCCAGCGCCTCGACGGCTTCTTCGAGGACGGACTGTCGGAGCATGACTACGCCGCCTCCGTCCTGATTCTGCGCGAAGCCGGCGGGATCGTCACCGGTTTCGACGGAGGCCCGGTTTCCGGACAAAGCGCGATCCTGGCCGCCGGACCGGGACTTCACCCCTGGCTGATCCAGGGCTTCAGGGACTAGGCGAGCTCCATGGCGGCGATCGCCGCGCCGAGCGCCTCGGGATCGTCGGTGGTGATCTGGTCGACCTTGAGCGCCAGCAGGCGCCTGACGGTGGCGAGGCTTTCGGGGCTGGTCGACGCGATGGTATAGGCATCGACCCGCTTGCGGGCCGCCTGGAACGCCGCGATCAGATCGTGGCCCGCATCCATCGCGTCGAGCACGAGCCGATAATGCAGATAGATCATCGCGGCGTCGGGCGCTTCCGCGAGCGCGGCGGCGACGAAGTCGTCGTAGCGGCGCGTCCGGGCCATGTCGACCAGCCGCTCTTCATGGCAGGGATCGTGGCCGATCCTCAGGCCCGGCACCGCGGCCGCGAGACAGGCGACCGCCTCGGCATCACCGCCCGACAGGATCGCGTTGCGCTTGAGCGGCGTCACTGCCGCGGCAAAGGCCGCCACGTCGGCCGGCTCGATGGCCGCCCTATCCTCCTTCAGGTCGAGCTGCAGCAGGGAGGATTCGGGAATGTCCTCGTTTTCGAACACCGTCGGCAGATCGGCGAGAACCAGCACCGGTGAACGCGTCGGACGTCCGTCGTTGTCGCGGCGGAACAGTGCGCGCAGAGCGTTCGCGTCGAGATCGCACACCCGTCCCTCACCCGTCGCCTCGCGGCCGAGCACCGCATCGTGCAGGACGGCAAATCCACCGCCGGCATGTTTGCGGAGGTCGACCTCGATACTCGCGCCCGCATTCATTCCTTCCAGCAGACGCTCGGACGTGAAGGCGGTATCGCAGGCGCAGCGACGGCCGCGATGCCATTTGAGCCAAGTCCGATGGCCGGCGATTTCGCAGAAGATGGCACTGGTCATCGAACGTCCTCCTCGCAATCCCGCGAAACAGCCGATTCTAAAACGGCGGAAGCTCAGCCGCGATATACGGCTGCATCCGTCCCGACAAGGTCCAGAGGTTCCGGGACGCGAAGCGATCGCACGGGGGATGCTGTGCAGAGCTCGCTCCCAGCGGCTTCGACCTTGTGTCCAGCGCCGAGCCGCTGGCCCCGGGACGGCAATTCGGTCTCCTCGGGGTCAGGTCGAGGACATCGACGGTCCCAGGCTGGCTGCTCCGACGGCCTCCGTACGATGGACGCCACGCGGAACGAAGGCGAGCGCCGCGGCCAGACCGAGCGTCAGCGCCATCAGATGGAGGACGGAAAGCCACATCTCCGTTCCCTGCAGACTGGGCTCCTGTCCGGTCGAGAACGGGAATCCGCGCCTCGGCTGCCAGGAATCGAGGATCCGGACGACCTCGCGGGCAGCCAGGGCCCGGATGTCGCCCCGGCGGTGATCGCTCTGCCTGGACGCGAGCCACAACGGATGGATCGTGTCGAGAAGGTTGCAGGCGGTATAGTCCTGGCCCTGAAAGCCACGATAATCGCGATAATGGGCGAACACGGTGTCGATGGCGGCCTCCGGATAAGGCAGCGGCAGTCCGAATTGCGCATAGGTGCCGCGCGTCAGGCGGTAGAACCCGTTCACCGGCTGGAGCATGCGCTCGGCCGGCGTCGGTCGGCCCCAAACGCCGGTGATACGATCGGCATTCAGCGTCAGCCAGCCCATCACCATATCAAGCGCTCGTCCGCTGGAATGATAGCGACGATCGAAATAGAGCGCCGTGCCGATGGCATCGATGGTGGCACCCGCGCCCCAGGCGCCTTCACACCACGGCAGATCGTCCAGCCATTGGCCCAATTCGTCGGCCGTCACGGTTTCGACGCAGGCCACCGGTCGAGCGGGATGACTGCCGAGGCATTCCAGGGCATAGCCGACCGCGAGCACGTTATAGAGCGCCAAGCCGTCGGCACGCAGCGGACGATCAGACACCGGCGGCTGGAAGGGATCGGGAAACAGCCCCGTCTCGACGTCCTGAAGCGCCTGCAGCTCGGCGATCGTCGCCGTCCGAGCCAGCCCCTCGGGCAAGGCGCCGAAAGCGGCCGCGATCTCGATGGCGTCGCAAAGGTGGCGGGCGGACCGCGTCCGTCGTCCGCTGGCGTCGTACGAGGAATATCCGTCTGCGGTGCGGTGATCGGCCAGAATGGCCGGCCATTGCGCTTCGACCTCGGCCGAGAAGGCGGCCAGGCGCCGGTCCAGGCCATGAGCAGGACCGGCCAAAGACGGGGCTTCCGGCGCGGCGGAGCCGGCACCGCGCAACCTCAAGACTTTTGCCGGCACGCCACCGGCCACCGCGAAGGCCGGAACGTCCCGCGTCACCACCGCGCCGGCGGCGACGATGGCATGCTCGCCGATGCTCACGCCGTCGAGGACACAAGCATTGGCTCCGATCCACACGCCATCGCCAATCACGATACCACGCGTCTCGATCCCTTGCCGATGAATCGGTTCGGCCGTGGACTCCGACCGATGGTTGAAGCCGACGATCGAGGCGTGCGAGGCGATCCGCACGCCATCGCCGATGCGGATGCGGCCCGATAGGCAGGCAAACGGATTGATGGTGCAGTCGCGGCCACATTCGACGTCGCCGCGCACCAGCGCCATCGCGGCGATCCAGCTGCGCTCTCCAAGGACGAGGTGCTCGGTAAAGACGCGTGCGCCCGGTGCGACATACGCCTCCGGATCGATCTGCGCTCCGGCGGTCTCGGCCAGGCGAAGCTTCAACTCTCTTTGAGCGGGATGCTCGATGTCCTGGGGCGAACACTCCCAGGGCATCCACTGGATGCGATCGTCGGCCGGAAAGCCGTGCTCGTCCGACATGGCAGACCTCTCCACAAACACGCCCCGATCTCTGGGCCCGAATGACAATCCCGGAGCGCCTACGCTTCTGCGCTGGATGCCGAAGGCAAGCCTCGAATGCTTGAACAAGACCTCGCGTCAACGGCCGAGCCGGCCGTCATCACGGCTCGCGGGTCAATACCAAAAGAACTCTCGATGCCCCAGCCCGCGCAGCACGGCTTCGAAATAATAATAGTCTCCATAGGGAAGCATCGCGTTCGCCATATTGGGCTCGCTGCGCTGGCCCGCGAGGCGCACATGGGAGGCCGCGTTGGACAGCAAGCCCTGCGCATGCTCGACCGCTCTGAGGTCGTGGTTTTCCCGCAGCGCGAACAGCATCTTCAATCCGAATTCGCGATACCGCGCCGCCTGCTCCGTTTGGCCGGCCCGAGCCAGCACCTCGGCCAACAGCAGCAGCCCGGCCGACGTCACCGCTCCGGCAGAGGTGTCCTTATAGGCCGGCTCGCCCTCGGGCAGGAGATAATCCCAGACCGGAACCCAGTCGTCCGTCAGCTTGTCGATCGCATAGTCGGCGAGCCTGGCGGCGATCTCGGCATAGCGCATCTCGCCTGTGATCTCCGCGACCTGCGCGAAACCATGAATGGCCCAAGCCTGTCCGCGGCTCCAGCAGGATTCGTCGCTGTACCCCTGCCACGTGCTCGCTCCGATCGGCTCGCTCGTCGTCGTATCGAAGTCGAACGTATGATGGGTGCTGAAATCAGCCCGTATCAGGTGCTTGATCGTCGTGTCGGCCTGCCCGATCGCGGCGTCCCGGTAGGCTGCGACGTTCGTTTCGTTGAAGGCCCACAGCAGCAAGGCGAGGTTTTGCATGCAGTCTATGATGATCTTGCCCTGGACCTTGCGGGCATGCTCGCGATTTTTCGCGCCGGCCGTCCATGCCACGAGATAGTTGCCGGCCCAGTTGAACCGCCCGCGCAAGGCTTCGGCGGCCCGAAGCGCCAGTTCGTGCGCATGCCCGTCGCCGGTCAGCTTATAGTCTGCGACCATTGACAGCGAAAACAGAAAGCCGAGATCGTGGCTCAGCCAGAGCGGCGTATCGAGGATCCGCTTGAAATGGGGGATGCGCATCCGCGCCATGTTCTTCAGCGCCGGGTCGCCGGTGATCATGTGAGCCAGCCAGAGCTGGCCCGTCCAAAACGAATCCGTCCAGAAATACCCGCTCTTGGGATAGAGCCAGGTGAAGTCGTTGGGCCCGGCGCCGATCATCGGATTGCGGACCCCGATGATCGGGGCGTTGCGCTGGATCCGCGCGATGATGTCCGACTTCATCTCTTCCAGTCTGGTGGTCACGCGGTCCGGCGCGATGGGATTGCGGGCCGCGTCCAGCCGCTCGTCGTGAGCTTCGATGATGTCGTCCATTTCGTTTCTCCTATCGACCGTCTATTCGGCGACCGGCCGCATGATTGTTCGCGGCGCGATGCCGCTGTTGAGTGGACGGCAGAAACCGACCGATGACGGGCGGAGAAGCCATCTTCGCGGCCCGCATGACTGGCGGCTGTTCGCCGCATATCCTGCTCCATGATCGTGCCGACGCCGTCCGAGTATCGTGTCCCTCTGTGCCCCATTCCGACGCGCAGCCGATCACGCGGGTTGGGCCAAGCTCACCGGCGCGACGCGCCTCGGATCAGGTCGAGCCGGCTCGCCCTGCCCGGTAAACACCGAATCGATGATCTCCTGACGGTCGATGCCGTAGGACAGGCCGATGCGGAAATTCTTGTCGTTGAACAGCTTGTTCAATACCGGATCGGGGTGGTTGAGGTTCAGCTGGATCACCATCGTGTTCATGGTCGCCAGAACCTCGTCGACCAGATGGTACCCGCCCTGCTCCTGATTGTCGTAGACCAGCGGCTTGTTGGTGATCGTGTTGAAATACCGGTCCATCATGTCGATCTCGCCGTTGAGCGCGGCGAGCGTCAGCTCCTCCGCGCTCTGGCTGACGCGCAGTCTCATCTCGTCGATATAGGGGAGCTGATTGCCCTCCGTGTCGACCTTGAAATAATAGGGATTGCGCTCGAGCACGACCTGCGTGGCGCTGCCGGTGACCGGCACCTTCGTCATCCACGCCGTTATGACGGGCAGATCCGGATTGGCCCAGCGCGGCAGCACTGCCGAACCGGCCGGGCAGCGATCGACCATCATCATGCCCCAGCTGTCGAAACCGGCGTCCTTGGCCTGCTGGTCGGCGTCGGCGTTGTAGCTCGGGTCGAACTGCGAGCAGTAGTGCTTCTGTAATGGGCCTTCGTTCGTCAAGTCCCTCTGAATGATTATCTCGTCGCCGGGGTCATGCTTCTGTCCGTGGTCAGCACGAAGACTGCCACACTATGCCATCAGATCAACAAGCCGACAGGTCAATCTAAGAAGCG
>NZ_JAZHFT010000023.1:0-80515 GCF_036541425.1 Consotaella aegiceratis | reverse complement strand
GCGAACGGCTCGCGCCAATGGCCGGCGATCGAAGGTGCGCTCGGCGGTCGAGCATGTCTTCGCCCGGCAGAAAGGGCCGATGGGCCTGTTCGTGCGCACCATCGGCATCGTGCGCGCCGAGGCGAAGGCTTGTGCTCGGGCTTGACCCGAGTATCGGCATGGCCAATCTCGCCTACAATCTCACCCGCTTCGTCTGGCATCAGGGGCGAGGTGCGCCCGCATGACGGCAAAATCGCCACCGGTCTGAAGTTCCAATGGCGGATGAGCGCCAAGTGCCGCAAAGCCACACCGATCAAGCCCAAATCGGGCCGCCATCACCAATGACGTCTCTTCAATGCCGCCAAAACGTCGGTTCTTCGAGGTGTCCAGTTGAACGCAGCGCCGAGAACCGCCTGCGGCCAGTGGGTGAATCGCTTGCAGAACGGATAGACGATCACCAGCGGTAACACGCCGATCGCCAGCAGCCGCGTGTCGGGCGTCAGGAAAACGAGCAGCGCAGCCGCGAGCGCGAGTTCGACCGCCAGAAAGCCGAGGGCATGACGCGCCCCGATCTGGCGGCTCGCCAATGGGCGGAACCGGGTCCGCTCGACATGGCCGTCGAATTTACGATCCGCGATGTCGTTGATGGTGGAACCGGCGCTTCTCATGAGAAACGCGCCGAGCGTGAAGATCGCGAGCTGCCGCGGGTCGGGGATGCCGTGAGCGGCTTGGACGAGTGCGGCCCAGCAGGGAAACAGCGTCAGCCATATGCCCACCGGCCGATCGAGCCGGGCGAGCCGCATATAGGGCCGCCATGCACGCGGCAGCCGGCGATCGACCCAATCTCCCCGATGAATATCACTGAGGTCCGGCCGGCTCACAGTCATCATTTCGCGACAACCTTCCTGCACCTAGGCGGATCTCCGTTGTGTTCGCCGCGATATTCGCAGCCGGGCCGACACGGCGCAATGGAGCCGCGAGCGCAGCAAAATGCCGGCATGCGCGCCGTGGTCCCAAGGCCTGCCGCCGGCGAAGAGCGGGCGGGACGAACTACAGCCCCTCGACGGAATAGTCCGGGGTGCCGTTCCAGACCAGCTTCCAGCCGGCGCCGGGGCGTACGTTCTGGACGATGCCGGGATCGAAGGCGACGAAGCAGCGGCCGCCGGGATGGCGTACGGACGGGTAGAGCAGGCCTCGGTGCCCCTCACGCCGCAGCCTCGCCGCCAGGGCCTGCCCCTCCGGATAGCCGACCTTTGGATCGGCATTCAGAGCCGGATGAGCGGTCTCGCCGTCGAGATCGGGAAAATCTCCGATGAAGTCGGCGAGGATTTCGACATAGCGCGCCTCGTCCTCGTAGCGGCCGATATAGCCGAGCTCCCGGGTCCGGTGAAAACCGACTTCCGCCGCCGAAGTCAGCACGTCGTAGCTGCAATACCAGGCGCCGCGATCGCCGGTGTTGAAGCGGTTGCCGGTCGGGCGGGTATAGGTAAAGGCGGCGTTGATGTGGGTCTGGCCGTAGACCTTCAGGTCGTGTGCGCGCCGGGCGAATACGAGCTCGCGCCGGTCGAGCGCCGGGCTGCCGTCGCGCTCGGCGATCAGCCGCGCGCTCGTCTCGCCTTCCAGTTCCGCCAGGATGGCGGCTTCCTCGTCGCTGTCGACGAGGCCGCGCAGAACCGGCGGTTTGTGATGGGTTTGCGAAATCAGGCGGACGAGGCCCCGGTCGTTGATCGCCGTGATCCTCAAACGCCACCTCTGAGCGCGTCCACATAGGTGCGCACGCGCATGATCTTCGGCAGGCCGCCTTGCACCATGGCGTCGAGCGGGCGCGCCCCACCGAACTCCGGTCCCTGGTTGGCGAGCCTCACCCAATCGCGCGAGATCGGCGGGTCGAAATAGAGCTCCAGCGATTTGTAGAGCCCGACCAGAGCACTGAGGCGCAACATCTGATCGCGCGTCAGCTCGCCGCCGAAACCTGGCTTCTTGGCGCGCTTCCACGTCGATTCCGACATGTCGGCGAGCGCCGCCGCCTCCCGGCCGGTCAACGACCAGCTCTCGGCGATCCGGCCGAAGGCCTTCAGCGCCACCGCCTGAACGTCAGGAGCCGGGCGCTCCAAGATTGCGTTTTCCATGGCCGTCTTCTCCGTCCATAGATAATATTGGACCATGTGGACGGAAATGCAAGGTCATATGGACCGCAGGGTAGGCTTGACCCGCTCTCAATTTTGCAGCTGAATAACTGGAATCCATTCGCAAACAGACACCAATGTCATCGGTGATCAACTTCAGAGCGTGTTCTGAATCAAATTGATTGGAAAATCGCTAGAAGATCGATGCCCGAGAAGCGGAGAACGACGGCAAACCCGATAAGAAGGGGCGTATAGAAAAAGGCGGCTGTCATCGATGCTCTGACGGCCGACCAGAATGTACCCCGTAAGGCATCCTCGCGAATGGTCGGCTCATTGGCTTCGATTACCGAATTTGCGAATGTCAGGATTACAGTTTCCGCTTCCTTTTCTGCCCCTGCCAACCGTGTGGTGGTCCACGTTCGAATATAGTCGGCCAGTTCGCTATCGTTGGGCTTCCGCCCATTCCGGTCGAAGAAGTCGGTTGCCCATTCGCGTTTCGCGATCTTGTACAGACAGTACGCTACCATCCCCGGCAACATGTCGGCGTCAGGAAGATCAACGTTCACAAACCGCTCAAAGAGCGGATTGTATTGCCGCTCGCTCGGTTCGGGCTGCGAACTCACTTTGACTTCCGTACCCCTGTGTTCTCAATGGCAGAACGCAAGCGGTTTCCTGCGACGCTCTTCGCGGTAGCATAACTTTCGCCGTTGACTATGCGAACCTTGCCCATGCCAGGTACGCTGATGCCATTGGCAAAGCGCCCGGTGGCGGTGTCCCTGGACACGACAAAACCTTTGTTTTTGGCCGGCACCTTAACGTTGCTCAATCCCGCCTCCTTCGATCTCGGCATTCTATATATAAGTTGTATTCAGGTCGTGCCAAAATCCTGAAGCGCCGGGTTCAGCCCCTCCAAGCCCTCGCGATAGGTCGGATAGCGGAAGCGATAGCCTGCCGCCTTGAGCTTGGCGTTGGATACGCGCTTGACCTCGCCGTAGAACGACCGAGCCATGGGGGACAGATCGGCGGCCTCGAAGGGTACAGCCGGCGGCGGCTCGACGCGGGCAAGCCGCGCGGCCTCTTCGACCACCAGCTCGGGAGCACAGGGCTCGTCATCCGTTCCGTTGAAGATGCCGTCGGCACGGCGTTCCATCAGCAGCGCCAGCGCGCCGGCGATATCGTCCACGTGGATGCGGTTGAACACCTGTCCCGGCTTGATCAGCCGCCGTGCCGTGCCTCGGGCGAGCTGGACGAAGGCGTTGCGCCCCGGCCCGTAGATGCCGGCGAGCCGCAGGATGGCAAGCGGGACAGCGCGTTCGTTCGCCAGCGCCCGCCAAGCGTGTTCGGCCTCCAGCCGCGCCTTCGAACGCGTCGAAACGGGCCGCGGTTCGGTCGTCTCGTCGATCCAGGCGCCGCCATGGTCGCCATAGACGCCGATGGTCGACAGATAGCCGATCCATGCAAGGTCCGGCAGGCCCTGCCGCAGGGCGTCGGCAAACCATCGCAGGACGGGGTCGCCGGCCTCGTCCGGCGGAGCGGAGATCAGGAGATGCGTCGCCGTCTCCAGCGCTTGCCGAAGCTCCGGCGCCGGTTGTGTTTCGCCATCGAACCGAAAGCAAGGCCAGGATTGCAACAGGACCGGGCCGCTCTGCGGCGAGCGGGTGGTCAGCCCCACGACGTCGAGCCGGGCGCGTGTCGCCTCGACGAAGCGGGTGGCGGAATAGCCGCAGCCAAAGACGAAGAGCCGCGTCGGGGCTGCCGCTTCGCTCATCGCGTCTCGCCGTCGCGCGGCGGTGCGGGATAAAGGAGACTGCCGATTTCGAGCGCGCCGATCCGCAACCGGCCGATCTCGGCTTCCTCGGCCCGGGCGCGGCCGACCGACAGCCGGCCGATGGCGAAGGCCCCGACCGCCAGCGCCCCCACGGCAAAGGCCCCGAGCGCCAACGCGCCGAGCGCCCCGGCGCCCAGTGCGCCGGCACCCAACGCGCCTTTGGATGCCAAACCGTGGCGACCCGTGAGGTCGTCGCGATGGCCGATCCGGCGGCGCAGCGAATGGCGCGCCCGGTGATAGGCCTCCTGCTGGTCTTGCCGGTCGTCCTCGTCGCCGGTGCCGAGCGCCTGCTCGTCGCGATAGAAGTCAGCTGTCGAGTGCATGCCACTCCCTCCTCACCCAGTCTGCCGTTTCCTTATCGAGCGCATCGCGGCGCCTTGCCAAGGCTTCGTCGTGCGAAAGCCGCGCGAGCGCCCAGACCGCCATCGCCCGCACCAGCGGTTCATCGTCGTCGAGCAGCCGCACGACCGGCTTCAGAAAGCCGGCATCGCCGGAATTGCCCGCCGCGATCAGGCAGTTCGACACGAATTTGCCGCGCCCCACCCGCTTGACCGGAGACCCGGAGAACAAGGCGCGAAAGGCCGCGTCGTCGAGGTCGAGAAGATCACGCAGAGCCGGCGCCTTCAAGTCGTCGCGGGCCTGGAGCTTGATCTCGCGTGCGGTGCTGGCGAATTTGTTCCACGGACAGACCGCCAGGCAGTCGTCGCAGCCGTAGATGCGGTTGCCCATCAAAGGGCGCAGCGCTCGCGGCACCGGGCGCTTCGTCTCGATGGTGAGATAGGAGATGCAGCGTCGGGCATCGAGCTTGTAGGGCGCCGGAAACGCAGCGGTGGGGCAGACGTCGAGGCAGGCCCGGCACGAGCCGCAGCTGTCCGGCATCGGCTCGTCGGCGGGCAGGTCGATCGTCGTGAAGATCGAGCCGAGGAACAGCCACGAGCCAAAATCGCGGCTGACGAGATTGGTGTGCTTGCCCTGCCAGCCAACGCCGGCGCGCGCCGCGAGCGGCTTTTCCATCACCGGTGCGGTGTCGACGAAGACCTTGACGTCGTGGCCACCGCCGGCCCGGGCCAGAATCCGCGAGGCCAGTTCCTTCAGCCGGCCCTTGATGACGTCGTGATAGTCGCGATGCCGGGCGTAGACGGAGATCGCGCCGCGATCGAACTGGTCGAGAAGACCGCGCGGATCCTCGTCCGGGCCGTAGTTCATGCCGAGCACGATGATGGAGCGGACCCGTGGCCACAACGCCGCTGCCGCCCGCCGTCGGTCGGCGGTCTCGGGCAGCCAGCCCATGGTGCCGTGGCGGCCGTGCTCCAGGAATTCGTCGAGCCGTTCGCCCACGACGACGTCGGTCGTCGCGGACGCCACGCCCACGGCGTCGAAGCCGAGACGATGCGCGTCCTCGATGACGAAGCGTTTGAGCGGGCAGGATGGTGCGTCCATCCTTGGAAAATAGTTAGAAATCGAGCTCGGCGTAATGGGCGACAGGAGGAATGCCGCGCACGCGCTCGCCCAGGAACGGGCGGAAGGCCGGCCGCGACTTGAGCCGGACATACCATTCCTTGGCGGCGGGCTCGCGCTCCCAATCCACCTCGCCGAGATAGTCGAGCACCGAGAGGGCGGAAGCGGCGGCGAGGTCGGCATGCGACAGCCGCGTGCCGGCCAGCCAGTTGCGGCTTTCGGCCAGCCAGCCGATGTAGCGCATATGGTTCTTCAGATTGGCGCGCGCCGCGCGAATCGCCGAGGCGTCCGGCGGCCCGCCGCCCTCGTCGGGGCGCATGTCGAGCTTGAACACCCGTTCGCGCACCAGATAGCGGGTGACCTCGGCTTCCAGCTTGTGCAGGAACCATTCCGTCAGCCGCCGCGTCTCGGCCCGCTCCAACGGCTTTTCGGCCATCAGCCGGCGCTCGCGCTGATAGACCCCGCGCGTCTCGTCGACATATTCGGCAATCACCAGGCCGCCGACGATCGGCGGTCCGTCGTCCTCGATCAGGATCGGCAAGGTTGCTGCCGGATTGAGAGCCAGAAGCTCGGGACGCCGCTGCCAGGGCTTTTCCTCGACCAGTTCGGCGCGCTCTCCATATTCGCCAAGCATGAGCCGGACAAAGCGCGATGCGGCGGACATGGGATGATGATGGAGCCTGAGCATGGCCTGGATACTGCTTTCTTTCGGAACGCCTCGCATGCAGTCGCGACCGCGTCGTCCCCAGAATAGCGCGGCGTTGGTTTATGGCTGCCTAACGCGGCGGCGAAATTTCATTGTTTCTGTAACCCTTTGCCAGGGGTTTCGTTCGCCGGCCGCAATTTTGGCCCTCTTGAGCGGCAGGGGACGCCATGCCACCCATGGGGCCGCAAACGCCGCGGGGGCGTGATTCTCTCTTTCGGTGGACCGTTCGCCGGCCGCCGTCATCACCGCAAGGACCGCCATGGACATCGGCGCCGCGATCGATGCGATCATTCTTGGACTGACCGAGGGACTGACGGAGTTCATTCCCGTCTCCTCCACCGGACATATTCTGCTGCTCGGCCATTTCCTCGGATTCCATTCGACGGCGCGCACCTTCGAGGTGCTGATCCAGCTCGGCGCGATCCTGGCGGTGCTTTCCGCCTACGCCGCCAAGCTCTGGCAGATCGCCGTCACGCTGCCCACCAGTCCCAGGAGCCGCCACTTCGTCATCGGCATCCTGGTCGCCTTCCTGCCGGCCGCGGTGGTCGGTGTCCTGGCCCACGACTTCATCAAGCGGGTTCTGTTCGAGACGCCGATGGTGATCTGCATCGCGCTGGTGGTCGGCGGCATCATCTTGCTGGTGATCGACCGCATGCCGCTGAAGGTGCGCTATGCCGACGTGATGGACTATCCCCTGTCCTTGTGCCTGGCGATCGGCGTTTTCCAGTGCCTGGCGATGGTGCCCGGCACGTCGCGCTCGGGCGCCACGATCGCCGGCGCGCTGCTGATGGGCACCGACAAGCGCTCCGCCGCCGAATTCTCGTTTTTCCTGGCGATGCCCACGATGATGGGCGCCTTCGCCTTCGATCTCTACAAGTCGCGCAGTCAGCTCTCGATGGACGACGCCTGGCTGATCGCCATCGGCTTCGTCTGTGCCTTCCTGGCGGCTCTGGTCGTCGTCAACTGGCTGCTCGGCTACGTCTCGCGGCACGGCTTCGCGTTCTTCGCCTGGTGGCGTATCGTCGTCGGCATTGCGGGAATCGCAGGCTTGCTGCTCGTCGGCTGAGTCGCCACCGCGGACAAGGGGGCGGCGGGCCCTGCCGACGTTCGGCCGATCGCCGACGGTTTGGCCGGGAACGAAAATCGACGCCTGATTTTCGTCCGCATGATGCTTCGCCGTCGGCTAGAAAGAGGCATGCTTTTCACCGCCTCGACAAACGACGACACGCTTTATCGGGCGCTCCTCGAGCGCGATGGCGCCTATGACGGCCTGGCTTTCGTCGGCGTCACATCCACGCGAATCTTCTGTCGCTTCACGTGCCCGGCGCGTAAGCCCAAGCGGCAACATTGCCGCTTCTTTGAAACCGCCCAGGCGTGCGTCGATGCGGGATTTCGCCCCTGCAAACGCTGCCGGCCGCTCCTGCCGGAGGCCGCCCCGGATCCTGTCATCACAGCGCTCCTGGAAGACCTCGGCCGTCGCCCCACCCACCGCTGGAGCGAAGCGGACATCCAGGCGCTCGGTTTCGACCTGTCAACAGTGCGTCGCGCGTTCAAGCGTCAGTTCGGCATGACGTTTCTGGAACTCGCCCGATATCGTCGCTTGGGCGATGCAATCCAGACGCTGGGAAAGGGTGGCAAGGTGATCGAGGCTCAGATCGATGCCCGGTTCGAATCTCCCAGTGCGTTCCGCTCCGCGGTCGCGCGGCTGCTCGGCCTGTCGCCGGGCGATTTCGTCCGCAACGCTCTGCTGCTGGTCGACTGGATCGACACGCCGCTTGGCCCGATGATCGTGGTCGGCGACAGGCGCAGCGTGCATCTCCTGGAATTCGTCGATCGAAAGGCCCTGGCGACCGAGCTGCGCGGACTGCGCGACAGGTCCAATGGATCGCTCGGCTTCGGCAGGCCGGAACCCGCCGACCGGATTGCAGAGGAGCTGAGCCGCTTTTTCGCGGGAGAAGATGCCGCGTTCACGACGCCGCTCACCCTGCACGGCAGTCCCTTTGCCCGCCAGGTCTGGCGCGCGCTCCAGGAAATTCCGGCGGGGACCACCCGCAGCTATGGCGATCTGGCCCGGGCCATCGGCCGTCCGACGGCGGTGCGGGCTGTCGCCCGCGCCAACGGAGCCAATCAGATCGCCCTCGTCATCCCCTGCCATCGCGTCATCGGAGCCGATGGGTCGCTGACCGGATATGGTGGCGGACTATGGCGCAAGCAGCGCCTGATCGAGATCGAGCGAAGCTATCGGGATCGCACAGACTCAAGAGGCGCGGCTTCGGCTTGAACCCCGCGACGGCGGCGGTCGTGCGGACTCAGTGCGGTTCTCCCTCGGCCGTCTCATTCAGCAACGGGCCCTTGCGATAGAACTGGCCGTGCGGCTGGAAGCGGACGAGATAGGTCGGGAGCACCGCCTCGAGCAGACGCGGCTGAATGCCGAAGGCCTCGAAGGTACGGCCTTCGGCCTTGGCCGCCTCGGACACCACGTTGTCGTGGCGCAACTGTTTCACCTGATCCTCGGTCAGCGGCGCGCCGGGAACCATCTGCATCATCCGCGCCATCGTCGCGGCGCGCTTGAAGGGGATCGTCATGAAGCGCTTGCGCCGATGGATGATGGTCAGCATCAGATCCATCATCTCGCGAAAGGTCATCACCTCGCGCCCGCCGAGTTCGTAGGTCGTACCGGTCGCCACCTTGCCGTCGACGGTCATCGCGATCGCTTCGGCGACATCGGCGACGAAGACCGGCTGGAACCGCGTCTCCCCGCCGCCGATCAGCGGCAGGAACGGCGACAGGGTGGACATGCTGGCGAAGCGATTGAAGAATTGGTCCTCGGCCCCGAAGATGATCGACGGCCGGATGATGATCGTCTCGGGAAGCACCTCGCGCGCCGCTTTCTCGCCCAGCGCCTTGGTGCGGGCATAGACGCTGTCGGATGATTCGTCGGCGCCGATCGCCGACATCTGGGTCAACGGCGCGCCGATCTTTGCCGCCGCCTCGGCCACGGCCCGCGTGCCCTCGTGATGCAGCGAATTGAAATCCTGCTTGCCGCTCTTGGCGAGAATGCCCACCAGATTGATGACGTGGTCGGCATCCTGCACCGCCCGCTCGATCGACCAGGGGTAGCGCAGATTGGCCTGGACCGGCAGAATCTGCCCCATATTGCCGTTGGGCTGCAGGTGATAGGCGAGATCCGGCCGGCGGCAGGCGACGCGAATGCGGCAGCCGCGCTTGGCCAAGGCTCGGGTGAGGTACCGTCCCACGAATCCCGAACCGCCGAAGACCGTCACGACCTTTCCAGTGTCGATCGTCATGCCTCGATCCTCCTGACACAGTTTGCCGCGATCCCCGATGCTGCGGCGTCGGCCGGTCTTACCGCCTTCGCGCCGTCAGGTGAAGAGCATGTGACACGGTATCGCCACCATGATGATCCGCAGTTCGGCGATGTGGAAAACGCGTTGACAGGGCGGATGCGAAAATCTAATGGTCCCCGCCGTGCCCAGGTGGCGGAATTGGTAGACGCGCACGGTTCAGGTCCGTGTGCCGCGAGGCGTGGAGGTTCGAGTCCTCTCCTGGGCACCATTCCGCAAAATTCTACGGAAGAGCTCAGGCCTTGGCGTTAGCGCCGGTGCGTTGACGACGTAACGATACGTCTTGCAGGAGCGGGTCGCTCGCCCTCGTATAAGGGCTCGATCGCGGCGCCTCCGCAGTTCCGGCTTTCCAGTCATCCACAATCATTGCAAACGCCACGCGATCGGAGCGTGGCACCGATATATCAGGGTCTGTTTCGGATACGAAACAGAGAACGAGATCGGCATGTCGGGATCATGCCCGCGTTCGACATTGCGCACGCGCGCAGCCGGGTGCATGCGGGATGTCGCCGTCGCGAGCCGAGTCGGTCGATCGGCGCTGATTTCCAATCGGACGAGACCGATGACACCCGAGGTTTTGCCTCCTTCCTTGTCCCATCATCAGGTGATCGAGCTTTGGCCGGGAATGGCACCCGGATCGGAAGCGTGTCGGGCGGTTCCCGTGATCAAGGAGCGGTCGCCGATCCTGTTCAAGGCCAATCGCGAGATCTCCGGCATCGTCAGGCCGTCTCTCACGGTGGTTCTGCCGCCGCGGCCGAATGGCACGGCCCTGATCATCGCGCCGGGCGGCGGCTATTCCCGCATCGCCCTGGACAAGGAAGGGCTAGAGACGGCGGAGGCTCTGGGGCCGATCGGCGTGACGGTATTCCTCTTGAGCTACCGGCTGCCCGCTGAGGGCCACGCTGACGGGCGATATGTGCCGCTTCAGGATGGGCAGCGCGCCATGCGGCTGGTGCGTCATCACGCCGAAGCCTGGGGCCTCGATCCCAAACGAATCGGGTTGATGGGGTTTTCGGCGGGCGGCCATCTGGCGGCATCCGTGGTCACCGGTCATGACAAGGCCGTCTACGACCCGGTAGACGAGGCCGACCGCCAGAGCGCGCGACCGGACTTCGCCGGGCTGATCTATCCCGTCGTTTCGATGGTCGACGGCGTCGCGCATCCCGGCTCGCGGACCAGCCTTATCGGCCCGGATCCGGACGCGGAACTGATTCGCGAGCATTCGCCCGATCGTCATGTCGGACCCGAAACGACCGAGACGTTTCTTGTCTTGGCGGATGACGATCCCGCGGTTCCGGCGGAGAACTCGGTGCTGTTCTATTCTGCTCTGAGACGAGCCGGCGTGCCGGCCGAACTCCATATTTTTCGCGACGGAGGCCATGGATTCGGGATCGCCGAGGCGGCTCATTTGCCGATCGGAGGCTGGCCGGAGCTGTTCAGGCGCTGGCTTGGGCGGATCGGCGTGATTTCGGCCTGATGCGCTGGGATAGCCCGTGGATCAAGCCGATGAGGCAAGCCGGATAGAATCAGCCGGAAATCATTGGTTTTTCGCGGCTAGCCCTGGGGTCTATCTTCGCGGCCGCCTGACGCTCGCGGCGATTTGGGAGATCAATCTCTCTCCGGAATCATGTCGCGTCGACGGAAAAATGCACGCTGCCTGCCGGATTCGATGTTTCGGGGCGCCCGGGATATCCTGCTCCCTATAGCGGTCTAGATCTATCCGACAGGAATCCTCCCGAATTGCGGGGATTGAACTGTGAAGCTCTTTCCGCCATGGCTATACCAAAGAGGAAGCCTTCTATCCCAGCCGGGAGCCCTATGCCGTTTCACATCAAGAATCCGGAGACCGACGCTCTCGCGCGCCGCGTGGCCTCCTTGAAGAAGATCGGCCTGACCGAAGCGGTGCATATCGCCTTGGAACATGAGCTCGAACGCGAGCGCGCCAAGCCGTCGTTGGCCGATCTTGCTGTGGATTTTTGCCGCGAGCTGCGGGAGCGCGGCGGTGCCCGCTCGGGCGGACGCAACGAGAGTTCTTGATGTTCATCGACGGCTCGGCCCTGGTCGCCATGCTGACCGACGAGGAGGATGCGCGCATCTTCGCGGCCCGTTTGCAGACCTCGCCAAAACGCTTGACGTCGCCCATCGCCGTCTTCGAGGCGACGGCCTCGGTCAATCGCGTCTATGGGCTGAGCGTCGACGAAGCCGGAGAGTCGGTTGCTCGATTCCTCGATCTGATGAACATCCAGGTGATGTCGCTGCCGGCGCAGGTGACCGGCATCGCGCTCGATGCCTATGAGCGCTTCGGCCGGGGTCGAGGGCGCGATGCGGGGCTCAACACCGGCGATTGCTTTTCCTACGCCTGTGCGCGCTACTATCGACAGCCGCTCTTGTACAAAGGCGCGAAATTCGCCGCCACCGACATCGAATCGGCCTAACACGTTGATCCAAGGCTTTGTCTGGCGACTGCCAGTGCTGGCGGGACGGCGAAGCGCCAAGCGGGCCATCGCCGTGGACGCGGCCATGAAGCACTTCGTCGCGCAGCCGACCCTTGACCGGGCGGCCGGTTTCCGGTTCTTGCGCGAAGCGGCGGCGAAACGCGCCGTGCCCGTCTGGCGGGAGCCCCGCCGATTTTCGACCAAGGCCACGATTCGCTTATGACCATTCGCGTTCACCAGGGCGATTTGCCCGATCTGTCCCGCTACACCGGGGCCGTTGCCATCGACACCGAGACCCTCGGATTGAATACGCGGCGCGATCGCCTGTGCGTCGTGCAGCTTTCGCCGGGCGACGGCACGGCGGACGTGGTGCAGATCGCCAAGGGCCAGCGCGAGGCGCCGAACCTCTGCGCGCTGCTGGCGGACCCCACGAAGACCAAGATCTTCCACTACGCGCGCTTCGACATCGCCGCCCTTTACCATGCGTTTGGAGTAATGGCGGAGCCGATCTTCTGCACCAAGATCGCCTCGCGGCTGGTGCGCACCTACACCGACCGGCACGGGCTGAAGGACCTGACGCGCGAGCTGATCGGGGTCGACCTGTCCAAGCAGCAGCAATCTTCGGACTGGGCGGCGGAAACCCTGTCGCCGGCGCAGATCGAATACGCGGCGTCTGACGTTCTCTATCTCCATGACCTGATGGGCGTGCTGCTCAAGCGACTGGAGCGCGAGGATCGGATGGAGCTGGCTCGCGCATCCTTCGCCTATCTGCCGACGCGCGCCAAGCTCGACCTTGCCGGCTGGGACGATCAGGACATCTTCTCGCACTCGGTGTGACCGGCCGCCAAGCTCGGCCTGGCCACGGCGGCGACGCTGCCCCTTCTAGAGGGCGGCCATGCGGCGCCAAAGCTGCGCGGCCTGCTCTCGGGCCTCGGCCTCGATCGCCGAACGCTCGCCATTGACGAGCTCGCCGTCGCGCACGACAAGGCGGCCGTCGACCACGACATGGCAAACGCGCCCGCCCTGGCGCACGACCATGTCGCCGAGCGCGCCGGGGGCGAAATCCGCCGCCGTCACACCGAACTGTTCGGCGATCAGCGCCCTGCCGGCATCCAGACGTCCGGCCGCACTCGTATCGCCGTGCGCGACGGCCAGACGCGCGAGCGCCTGGCTCTCCTCGGCCATATCGGGGTTCCAGCCGTCGGCGCCGAGCGCCACCTTGCGGCTCGCGGCGAGTGATGAGGCATAGCCCACGCCGTTGCCTTCGTTCGAGCGTGGATTCTGGACCAGCCAGCAGCCTCGATCCTCGATCCGGCACACCTGGTCGGGCGAAAGATGGACGCCGTGAGCGACGATCGAGCCGGCGGGCAGGGCGTCGAGCGCGATGAGGCGCTCCAGCGGGCCGGCATAGCCGCGTCCCTTGGCGTCCTCGATATCGTCCCCGGCTTCCGCCACATGGACATGGACGCCCGTTCCGAGATCGCGCGCCAGCACGCCCGCTTCGCGCAGCGTGTCGTCGGAAACCGTGAAGCTGGCATGAAGGCCGACCAAGCCGCGCACCCGGGAGGACGTCGCCACGCGGGCCGTCTCCGCGAGGCCGCGCCGCGCCTCCTCGCGGCCGAAATTGCGCTCGGTGGCGCCGTAGCAGAGAAGAGCGCGGATACCGAGGTCTTCGCAGGCCTCCGCCAGGATCGCGAGCGAGCCTTCGATCAGGGCGGGCGATTCGTGATGGTCGATCAGCGAGGTCGTGCCGGCCAGAAGCGCGCGGGCCACATAATCGCGGGCCGAGGCGCGCAAGCTGTCGGCATCGAGCGCGCGGTCGAGCCGCCACCAGACACGTTGCAGAATCTCGATGAAGTTAGCCGGCTTGGGGTCGGGTGCCGGCATGCCGTAAGGCGCGAGGCCGCTATAGATGTGGGTGTGCGCGCAGACCGCGCCCGGCACAATCTCGGCTTCCGGACAGGCAAGACCTGGCGCTCCGTCGGCCGGCCGTTCGGCGATGCGGCCGTCGGCGACGGCGACGATCCGGCCGGTCCTGTCCGGCCCGATGGTGATCGAACCGCTCAATGCCACTCCTCCATGTCGTCCTCCGGCATCCGTCCGGCGCTCAGCGGGGCGGCGGCTGGCGAATCGTTCATCGGCAGACGGGTGCGGCGGATGCCGTCGAAGGCGGCGAGCGCGCCCGCCACCGCGCCGGCCGTCGGCACCAGCCCGATTTCGCCGACACCCTTGGCGCCGAACGGTCCTTCCGGCTCCGGATCCTCGACGAGGATGACCTCGACCTTCGGCATGTCACTGGCGCGAAGCACGCCAATGTCGCGAAGATTGGCCGAGACCGGCATCCCGTCCTTGCAGGGAAGCTGTTCGGTCAACGCGTAGCCGAGGCCCATATGGACCGCGCCCTCGATCTGGGCTTCGCATTGCTGCGGATTGATGGCGCGCCCGACATCGTGGGCGACGACCATGCGCGCCACCTTGCCCTCGGCGTCGAGGACGGCGAGATGAGTGGCCCAGCCGAAGGCGGTGTGAGTCTTGATCTTGCCGTTCTTCGTTTCGCCCGGCGCGGTGGTGTCGTCGATCACCGTGTCGCCGACATAGACCTTGCCGACCAGATCGGTGAGGGTAAGGCCCTGGTCGAGATCGGCCTTCAGCGCCTTGGCCGCCTCGATGGTGGCGCGCCCGGCCAGCAGCGTGCCGCGCGAGCCGGTGGTCTGGCCGACGCCGATCTCGAAGCGGGTGTCGACCCGCGGCCGAAAGATCGAGGCGGGCAGACCGGTCACTTCCGAGGCGCACTGGCTCATGATGGTGAGCAGACCCTGGCCCATCTCCGTGAAGCTCAGATTGACGCTCACCGTCCCGTCCGGCTCCACGGTCATCCGGGTCTTGCCGTACTCGATGGCGCCGTTGCCGATGCCGGAATTCTTGACCGCGCAGGCGATGCCGACGGCCTCGCCCCGCTCTTTGGCCTCGTAGTAGGCGTCCTTGACGGCGGACAGCGTCTTTTCGAGGCCCACGGACTTTTCCAGGACCTGGCCGGAGGAGAAGACGTCGCCGATCCGCACGGCGTTGCGCCAGCGCATCTCCCAGCCGTCTAGCCCGACCTTTTCAGCCAACAGGTCGAGACAGCCCTCGATGGCGAAGCTGGTCTGGTTAACGCCGAAGCCGCGCATCGCGCCGCAGGGCGGATTGTTGGTGGTGGCGGCGCGCGAGCGGATATCGAGCGCCGGCACGCGGTAGGGGCCGCAGGCGTGACCGGCCGCCCGCTCCAACACCTTGCCGCCGACCGAGGCATAGGCGCCGGAATCGCCCAGCAGATCGATCCTCGCCGCCGTCAGCCGGCCGTCTTCGTCGCAGCCCACGGTGTAGCGCATGGTGATCGGATGGCGCTTGGGATGCACGCGGACCGATTCCTCGCGGTTGAGCGACAGGCGCACCGGCCGACCGGTCAGGCGGGCCAGCAGCGCCGTCTGCGCCTGGACGCTCATGTCCTCCTTGCCGCCGAAGGCGCCTCCGTTCGGAACCAGTTCGACAAACACGCGATCCTCCGGCTCGCCGAGGACCGAGGCGACCTGGGAGCGATCGTCGAAGATGCCCTGGCCCTGGCTGTAGAGGTGCAGACGTCCATCCGGCAGCGGCACGGCCAGCACCGTCTCGGTCTCCAGGAAGGCGTGCTCGATGCGCTGGGTCTGCCATGTGCCCGAAACCACGTGGGCGGAGGCGGCGAGCGCCGCGTCGACGTCGCCGCGCGTGATCCGGGTTTCCGACAACAAATTTTCATGCTTCGGATTCACCTGGCGCGCACCCGGGGCGAGGGCGTCTTCGGGGGCGAGGGTCGGCGGCAGCCGTTCGCATTCGACCTCGACCAGCGCGGCCGCCTTGCGGGCGAGACCCGACGTTTCCGCCGCGACGACGGCGAGCATATCGCCGACGTAACGGGCTTCCTCGCCTTCGGCGACGAGGACCGGCCAGTCACGCTCGATCAACCCGACCCAACGCTGGCCCGGCACGTCCTTGGCGGTGGCGATGGCAACGACGCCTGGCAAGGCGGCGGCCTTGGATGTGTCGATGCGGTCGATGCGGGCGCGTGCGTAGGGCGACAGCACCACGGCGCCGTAAAGCAGGTTCGGCACCTCGATATCGGCCACGAAGGGCCGTGAGCCGAGCGTCAGTTCGCCACCCCGATAGCGCTGGATGCGCGCCCCGACGCCGCCTTCTGTGATCGGAGGCGGCAGGGCGCCGCCACGCTTGGCCGCATGGATCAGTTCGACGGCGTCGACGATCTTCACATAGCCGGTGCAGCGGCAGAGATGGCCGTCCAGGGCGGCGGCAATGTCCTCGCGCGACATCGGTCGGTCGCGATCGGTCAGATGCTTGATCCGCAGGACGAAGCCGGGCGTGCAGAAGCCGCATTGAAGCCCTGCGGCCGCCTGAAAGGCATCGGCATAAAGCCGGCGTTCGGCTTCCTCGACGCCTTCCAGGGTGACGATCTCCTTGTCGTTCGCGGCCGAGGCGGCCATCGTGCAGGTCTTGCGCGGCCGTCCGCCGACCAGCGCCAGGCAGGCGCCGCACTGGCCCTGCGGCGCGCAGCCGCTTTTCAGTGACTTGATCTTGAGGCGTTCCCGCAGAACGTCGAGGAGCGTTTCGTCGGGCTCGGTCTCGATCGTGTGCTCGGTGCCGTTCAGGCGAAGGGTGATCGTGTTCATCTTTGTCGTTCGCCCCGAATGGCCTTCCTGGCGGTCTGGCGTGCCTGTGTCATCGAAAGGCCGCGCTCACGTAGTTGACGGCGTCATCGGCCATGACCGCCTGGGTCAGGCGATGGAGAATGCGCATGCGACCGAGGTCGACCGGCTGGGCGGCCGTCCCTTGCGTTTTCTCGAGGTCGGCGGGATCGATCGTGAGGTCGAACCCTGGTCCGCGATAATGCAGCATGCCCTCGTCGCTGCTGTCGAGCGTCAGGATGTCGCCCGCCCAGCGCCCGTGGACGCGAAGGCCGTCTGCCCGCCGCTCGACGACGAAACCGTCGCGATGCGGGCTTGTCTTCCAGGTCGCGAGGCTGCCGAAGAATTGCGGCTTGATCGTCGATGGCGCGCCTTTTTCCGGACAGATCACGTCGCAGTTGCCGCATTCGTTGCAGGCGTCGGCAAAGATGCCGATCTGATGCTCGCGCCGGACCGGGAGATCATCGGCCGTCTCGACGCGCCATCCCGAGTCCACCGGAACCAGCCGCTCCTGCGGGATCGGTGCCTTGGGCAGCGGGATGCGGAAGATCGCGTCGTTGGGGCAGACGAAGACGCAGCGATCGCAGGTCTGGCAATCGAGCAAGTCGAGCACCGCGTCGGTTTTTTCCGGCGGCGTAGCGGTCGCGTCCGCGCCGTATCGGGGATCGGCGAGGACCTTCTTGGCATAGATCCGGGTGTTGAGGCGGCGGGCTGCGGACGCCCAGTCGTCGAACGAATCGCCGGCGGCGGCGCGCAGGTCGCCACCGTCCGCTATCGCGGCGCGGCAAGCTTCCGCCGTTTCGGGGGGCAGCACCAGCGTTTCCAGGGCTGCCTCTCCCTGGTCGAACGCCTTGACGACGTAGGTGTCGATATCAGCGACGGCGAGCGCGTTCATCCGCTCCTGCAGGGCCTTGAAATAGTCGAAGGCGCGAGCATAGCCTCGGCGCTTGAGCAGGTCGGTGCAGACGCTGACCGGCTTCAGCCCGAGAGCGACCGACTCGGCGAAATTGCCGGCGTCGATGCCGGCCGAAAACGAGATCGGGAAGCGGTCGCCGAACTCCGAGCGAAAGCGATCGACGAGCGCGATCGCCAGGACATGGAGAGGCGCGCCGGACAGGTACATCTCGCGTGCGTCCGTCGGAAAGAACGAACGGTGGTTCTTCACCAGCAGCGTGTTGGTGAACTTCACCCCGAAGCCGCGGCCGAGGATATCGGCGAGATCGCCGAGCCGCTTCACAATCCCCACCATCTCCCCCCAGGTGGCGTCCTTGGCGAACGTTTCACGTGGAACTTCGAGGTCGTGATAGCCGAGCCGGTCGTGCAGGATGGCGTTCAGGTCCGTCTCGCCGAGCAGCGTCGGGTTGAGCTTGACGACGACGTCGAGGCCGACCTCCCGCATCAGATGAGCGGCGATCGTCTCGATCTCCTGCGGCGGACAACCATGAAAGGTCGACAGCGTCACCGTCTTGGAAATCTGCGTCGGATAGACGAGCTCGCGCAAGTGAGCATGGCTGTCCGGGATTTCGCGGCGCAAGCGCTCGATCACGGCACTCGCGTCCTTCAGGCCCTCCATGAAGGCACGCACACGCGGCGAGCTGATCCCGGCGAGGTCGTAGCCGACGCTCAGGTCGAACACGGTGTCCGCAGCATCGCCACCCAGACCGGCCGATTTGGCCATTTCGATCAGCATCGCTGCCTTGACGTATTCTTCCAGCGACTGTTCGAGCGTGAGCTCCTGCGACCATTCGATGTTGAAACCGATGGTCTCCATGTCGATGCAGGGACGCATGATCTCGAGTTGGTCGAGAATCTGTACCGTCTTCAGCTCGATGACGCGGCCGCCCGCGAGCCAGGATAGAAGGATATTCTGGGCCAGCTGGGTGTGCGGCCCCGCCGCCGGTCCGAACGGGGTCGACGCCTCCTGCCCGTGGATCGAGACGGACAGGTCGAGCGTCGTATCGGGCTTGAAGAAGCGCGAACGCCGCAGGTCGTAGACGGCTTTCTTGTCCTCCAACTCTTGGAACAGCCGGTTGACGAGAACGCCAAGCGGGAGTGGAGTGAGGCCGGTCATGGGCTGCCTTTGCGCGACGGGTGGGAACTGCGTGCGTCATCTGAGACCGATTGCGCGCGCTCGGCAACCGGAGAGGCTCCAACGATCTTGCAAAGCCGATTTGCAAATTTATCGCATCATGAAAATCAGATTTCAATACGCTTGTGATGGCGGATTCGCACCACCACTGGTGCCGATGCATTTGGGGCGATCACAACGGCGCCTGGCGACGACTTCACTGGCAGATGGCTGTTCGCCACCGCATTTTTGACGTTACCGTCACTCGGCGGCCATGGCGACAGCGACGGCTGGCCGGACTTCGTTCGCTGTTCGAGGCGCAAAAAGTGCCTATTTTTCATGCTGGACAATTGGCGAAAAATACTTTTCATAGGCGGCGTCCTTTGCGCGGCCGATCCTTTTCGCGCGTCTTTCGCTCCCTCAGGAGTCGCCCTCCATGTCAGTCGACTACGCCGCTTTCGACGCTGTTTTCAGCCGCAACCCGCGCTTTTCGCGGCAGGCCTATCCCGAGCGGTTCAAGGCGGTCCTGAGCCATGAAGCGGCCGGCCAAGCTCTGGAGCAGATCTCGGCCTGGCGCGGCTATCAGCCGACGCCGCTGGTGCCGCTTGCCGATCTGGCGGCGCGCCTCGGCATCGCCGGCATTCATTACAAGTATGAAGCGGGACGCTTCGGTCTCGGCAGCTTCAAGGCTTTGGGCGGCGCCTATGCGGTGTTTCGGCTGCTTGCCGAAACGATCGAGGCCGAGCGCGGCCTCAGCCCGTCGACGGCCGACCTTCTCGACGGCCGCTATGCCGATATCGTCGGGAAGGTGACGGTGACCTGCGCGACCGACGGCAATCATGGCCGATCGGTAGCCTGGGGCGCTTCGCTGTTCGGCTGCCAGTGCGTCATCTTCGTTCATGCCACGGTGTCCGAGCAACGGGCGGAGGCCATTGCGCGCTACGGCGCGAAGGTCGTCCGCACCAAGGGCAACTACGACGATTCCGTGCGCGAGGCGGACGCCCAGGCGCTGAAGAATGGCTGGATGGTCGTCTCCGATACCTCCTATCCCGGCTATACCCAGGTGCCGAAGAATGTCATGCAAGGCTATAGCGTGATGGCCGAGGAGGCGATCCACCAGCTGCAGGGCCTGAGGCCGAGCCATGTCTTCCTGCAGGGCGGCGTCGGCGGGCTGGCGGCGGCGGTGACCGCGCATCTCTGGGAAGCCTTCGGCGAGGATGCGCCGACCGTCGTGGTGGTGGAGCCGCATCAGGCGGCCTGCCTGCTCGCCTCCAACGAGGCCGGCGAGCCGAAGACAGTCCACGGCGATCTCGATACGATCATGGCGGGCCTGGCCTGTGGCGAACCGTCGCTGATCGCCTGGCCGATCCTGGCTGAAGGGGTCTCGGCGTTCATGGCCATTCCCGACGAGGCCGCAGCGGCCACCATGCGGCTTCTCGCCTCCGGTGAGGCCGGGGCGAAGATCGTCGGCGGCGAAAGCGGCGTGGCCGGCCTCGCCGGACTTCTGGTGCTTGCCGAACACCCCGATTGGAGAGAAGAGATTGGCTTGACGCCGACCAGCCGGGTGCTCGTCATCGGGAGTGAGGGGGACACCGATCCCGACCTCTACCGGCAGATCGTCGGAACCTCTGCGAGGCAAGTGGACGCTGGATCATGAACGCTCCCGTGAAAACCGTTGCGGTCGATCAGAACCGCCTGTTGGACCGCATTGCCGATTTCGGCACGATCGGCGCCCTGGAAGGCGGCGGGGTCTGTCGGCTGGCGCTCACCAATGCCGACAAGGTCGGGCGAGATAAGCTGGTCGCGCAGATGCGCGAGCTCGATCTCGCGGTCTCGGTCGATCCGATCGGCAACATCTTCGGCACACGGGCCGGGCGAACGGCCGGCCCGTGCGTGATGCTCGGCTCGCATATCGACAGCGTCGCCACCGGTGGTCTCTACGACGGAACGCTCGGTGTTCTGGGCGGGCTCGAGGTGGTCGCGGCGCTGAACGAGGCGGGCGTCGAGACCGAACGTCCGATCACGGTGGCCGCCTTCACCAACGAGGAAGGCGCGCGCTTCGCCCCCGACATGCTCGGCAGCCTCGTCCATGTGGGCGGACTGTCGCTCGCCGAAGCGCTCGATACCGTCAGCATCGACGGCCGGCGCCTGGGCGACGAACTGACGCGCATCGGCTATGCGGGAGAGGACCAGGGACCGCTGGAGATCGCGGCCTATTTCGAGCTTCACATCGAGCAGGGGCCGATCCTCGAGGCCGAAGGCATCGAGATCGGCGTCGTCGCCGGCGTTCAGGGCATCTCGTGGAGCGAGCTGACGATCACCGGTCGCAGCGCCCATGCCGGCACGACGCCCCTCCACCTGCGCCACGATGCCGGTCTTGCCGCCGCCCTGATCGCCGGCAACGTGGACAAGATCGCCCGCGAGATCGGCTCCGGGCAGGTCGGGACCGTCGGTGCGTTGACGCTGTCGCCCAACCTGGTCAATGTCGTCGCCGAGAAGGCTGTGATGACCGTCGATCTGCGCAATCCGGACGAGACGCTGTTGCAGCAGGCCGAGGCTCGGCTGGCCGAGTGCATCGAGAGCGTTGTGGAAAAGGCGCGCGTGACCGTCGATCGCCGCACGCTGGCTAGGTTCGAACCAGTGGCCTTCGCGCCCGAACTGGTCGACGCCGTTGAGGCCGAGGCTCATGCCTTGGGCCTGTCGACGAAGCGGCTTTATTCCGGCGCCGGCCACGACGCCCAGATGATCGCTCGCATCGCTCCGGCGGCGATGATCTTCGTGCCTTGCGTCGACGGCATCAGCCACAATGTCACCGAATACACCAAGCCGGCCGATCTGGTGAACGGCGTCAACGTGCTGCTGCAGCTGACGCTGAAACAGGCCGCCGGCGGCAAACAGGGAGACCGCTGACGATGTCGCGTATTCTCACCGTCGGGGCTGCCCAGCTCGGCCCGATCGCCCGCATCGAGCCGCGCGAGGCGGTGGTGGAGCGGATGATCGCGCTCATGGACAAGGCGGCCGCGCGCGGCGTCGGGCTCGTCGTCTTTCCCGAGCTGGCGCTCACCACCTTCTTTCCGCGCTGGTTCATGGAGGATCAGGCCGAGATCGACCGATTCTTCGAGACCGAGATGCCCAATGGGGCGACGCAGCCGCTGTTCGAGCGGGCCAAGGCGCTGAAGGTCGGATTCATTCTCGGCTATGCCGAACTCACTCCCGATGGACACCACTACAACACCTCGATCATCGTCGATGCGAGCGGCGAGATCGTGCTCCGTTATCGCAAGATCCATCTGCCGGGCCACCCCGAACATGAGCCGTGGCGGCCGTTCCAGCATCTGGAAAAGCGCTATTTCGAGCCCGGACCCGAGCCGTTCTCGGTGTGCGAGGCGTTCGGCGGTACGCTGTCGCTGGCGATCTGCAACGACCGCCGCTGGCCGGAGACCTATCGCGAGGTGGCGCTGCGCGGCGCCGAGCTGATCGCCATCGGCTACAACACGCCGGTGCATTACCCTCCGGCGCCCGAGCACGACCATCTGCAGGACTTCCACAACCACCTGTCGCTCCAGGCGGGCGCCTATGCCAACGGCCTGTGGGTGGTGGGCGTCGCCAAGGCGGGCAAGGAGGAAGGCTGCGACCTGATCGGCCAAAGCTGCATCGTCGCGCCCACCGGCGAGATCGTCGCCATGGCCGGAACGCTGGGCGACGAGCTGATCGTCGCCGATTGCGACCTCGACCGCTGCAGCGAGATCCGCGACAACGTCTTCAACTTCGCTCTCCACCGCAGGCCGGAGATCTATACGGCGCTGACGGCACCCGGTTCGAAGTAGGGGGCGCAACGCCAGGCCGTCGGGACGGCCCCGGCCGTCAGCCCAGGAGATCGCGCACCACGCGCTCGAAGATCCGTGCGCCCACGGGAATGAGCGCGTCCGGAAAATCGTAGTCCGGATTGTGCAGGCTGGGGTGGTCCGTGCCGGCGCCCAGAAACAGCATGGCGGTTTTTGCGACGTCGCGAAACCGTCCGAAATCCTCCGATGCGCGCATCGGCTCTCCCGGTTTGTGCGGGACACCGACGGCGTCGAGCGCGCCCCGCAGATGGCCGACAGCGTCCGGATCGTTTTCGCAGTGGCGGAACACGTCGTGATAGGACACGGACCAGTCGAGGCCGTTCGTTTCGGCCAGATGCCGCGTCACCCATTCGGCCGTTTCGACGAGCGGGGACATGCGCGCGTCGCGCATCGTGCGCAGCGTCGCCCAGATTTCTGCATGGCCCGGCGCGACGCCGAAGCACGGCTCGCCCATGACGGCATGGGTCACGGTCACCAGCGCGAAATCGTCCGAGAGCGTTCCGCCCACGCCGAGCCCCGTCAGCGCCGGCATCAGATGAGCGACGGCGGCCATCGGCGAGCGGCCGGTTTCGGGCATCGAAGCGTGGGCCGTGCGGCCGGACAGGTCCACGCGCAGCCCGCGCGAGGCGCAATTGACCGGGCCGTCCTTCAGCGCCACCTCGCCGAGCGGCAGGCCGGGCAGATTATGAAGGGCGAAGGCGTAGTCGGGGGCGATTTCGGCAAAGCGTGGGTCGGTGAGCACGGCCGCCGCTCCGGCGCCGGTCTCTTCGGCCGGCTGGAACAGGAGCACGACGCGGCCCTGGCCGGGCCTTCGCCTGGCCAGTTCGCGCGCCACGCCGGCGAGGATCGCCATATGGCCGTCGTGACCGCAGAGATGACCCTTGCCGTCCGTCTGCGAGCGGTAGGGCGCGTCGCCGATCTCGTGGATCGGCAGGGCGTCGAGTTCGGCGCGCAGCATGACCGTCGGCCCGCTTTCGACCCCATTGTAGATTGCAGCCAAGCCATGGCCGCCGAGGTCTTTCAGCAGGCGGTCCGGCCCTGTCGGCGCCAGAAAGGACTCGACCGCGCGTGCGGTGGCTTCCTCCTCGCCGGAGAGATCCGGTCGCTGGTGGAGCGCATGTCGCCATGCGGTGAGCTCCGCCAGATCGTCGTGGTCGAGCGCCATGTCGCCCTCCATGTCTTGCCCGATGCCGCCGAAGGCCGCCCACGGTCGGTCACGGCCGGCGAACCGCTTCGGATTCGGTCGCTTATAGCATCCCGAGCAAAACGATCGGCCAAAACAAAACGGCCGAGGATCGATCCTCGGCCGTTGCGATCGTGTCAGGCCGGCAGGAGAACGCTCAGTCCTCGCGCGCCTCGCCGTGCGGGTCCCAGCCGGTGATCATCGCCTTGATCTGGGCGGTGACCGTCTCGCCGGTGGTGATCAGATAGAGATGGGCGATCAGGAAGGCCGCGATCAGGAAGGCGGCCGCGACATGGATCGCGTTGACCCACAGGATCGGCAGTTCGCCGGGATAGATGTCGGGAAACAGGCCGTAGATCCACATGATGAGGCCGGAGATCCAGATCGCCGGCGCCATGGCCACCTTGAAGCCGAAATAGGCCATGGCCTGCAGCGGGTTGTGCTTGCGCTTGACGCTTGGCCGGAAGGGATGGGGCGCGCCGATGAAGATGCCGAAGGCATAGAAGGTGATCATCGTCCACATCTTGTCGGTGGTCGGCACATAGTGCCGCCACTGGCCGGTCACCATGTGCCAGAAGATCGCGAAGGCCCAGAGGACGACAAGCGAGAAAGCGGCGATCACGTGGTAGTCGAGCGCGTTGGCGAAGCCGAACAACGTCCAGTAGCCGTGGATCTCGAATCCGGTCAGCAGCAGGAAGATGATCAGCGCCGCCTGGCACCAGTGCCAGAACCGCTCGAAGCGGGTGAAGATGTAGAGGCCCTTGTGATGGGTCGCAGCGACATCAGCCATGACGCGGTCCCTTGTAGAAGATGCCGAAGCCGAAGCGCAGCAGTCCGTGCAGCAGCACGGCAGCGAGCGTCGCGGCCAAGATTGCCAGGCCGGCCCAGTCGAGCAGCACGAAGCCGTCGCGACCCGGAAGGAAGCCGCCCGGCAGTCCGGCGAGCAGACCGTCCGAGCTGTGGCAGGCACCGCAGTCGAGCGCCTGGTCCGCCGGAGCGACCATGTGGTTGATCGGAATCATCTGCCGAACTCGGGCGAAGGCGACCTCGCCGCTGAACGGCACGCCGGCCGCTTCCATGCCGGCTTCCACGGCGCTCTTCCAGTTGAAGCGGTTCCACAACGCGTCGCCGCCGCGGCCCGAAAACTGAACGGCCGCCAGCCTGCGGCTCTCGGCGTCGACCGGCACCACCGAGTTCATCACCTTGACCGGAGCGATGCGCGAATCCTCGGCGACCGGCTCGCCTTCATAAGAGGCCATCCAGGGCGCGTCGTCGAAGGCCTTTGCCGGGTCTTCGGCCTCGGCTTCGCCGTCATCGTTCGAGGGAGCACTGCGCCGGGCGGCACCGCCTCGGGCGTTGTTGTTGGCGGCCTCGATCAGCTCGGTGTCGTCCGGTAACGGATCGCCGGGATGGCGAAACGCCAGCTTGCCGTTCGACCAGATCAGCGTCGGCTGAAGGTCCTTGGACCAGCCGAGATCGCCCTTTTCAGTGGCGTAGGTGGCATGGCCATCCTTGTCCTTCTCGACCATCGGCTTCCGATTGCGGCCGATCCGGCCCATGGTCGACCAGTCCCAGGACGTGCGCGTCGCCATTTCGCCGCGCGCGACAGACGGGATGTGGCAGGTCTCGCAGGCTACGCGGTCGATATGGCCGTCAAGCCGCGAGCCTTCGGCAAGGTCCTTGTGCGGCGTCGAGCTGTGGCAGCTCTGGCACGAGGCGGCCGGTCCCGACAGGGCCGGATTGTCCGGCGTGATCGACGGTCCGCCTTCGTAGCGGCTGCCGGCGATGACGTGGTCCTTGGTGGTGTGGCAGGTCGAGCAGGTAAAGCCCGCGCCATCGGGCGCTGCCGCCATATGGACGTCGAGCGTCGCCGCCGGATTGATCAGATCGGCGTTGAGATCGCCGTGCTTGACGCCCGGGCCGCCATCGGCGTTGAAGTGGCAGGCGCCACAGGCGGCGCGCGTCGTCGGCCCGACCGACTGGGCGGCCGCGGCCAGGTCCTTGACCTCCGGCGTGCGGCCGTTCGGGCGCTCGTCGTGGCACATCGAGCAGGCGGCCCCGCCCTCGTGGAAATTCGCCTTGGCCCACTGGCCGCTCGGTTCGTGGCAGGTCAGGCAGTCGACCGGCGCCACCGGCTCCGATGAGGCGTCGAACATCGCGGTGTCGTCGAAACGGGTGCCGGCGATGTGGCAGGACGTGCAGGCGTCGATATTGGACGGAGTGGAGAGCAGGAAGCCGTTGGCGACGTGGCGCATGCCGAGCAGCTCGGTGTCGCCCCCGGCCGTATCGCCCGCCGCACCGGTCGGCCATGTCCAGGTGAAGTGGATGGTGCCGTGCAGCTGGTCGGGACCGGTGTTGTGGCAGGACTGGCAGGCCTGGTTGACCTCCTGCGCATTCTTGAACGGACCCGCGAGTTCCTTGAACTGGCTGTGATCGGCGGTGGACGTCGGAACGACGATGGCGTCCGGAGCCTCAGGCGCGGCTGGAGCTTCGGCGGCCGGTGACGCCGGCGCGGGCTCGGCAGCGGGGGTCGGCGTTGACGATGGATCGTTCGTTTGAGCGACGACCGACGTGGCGGCCGCCGACATCAACGCTGCCGCGATCAACAGGCGACGGAGCGTTGTCCTCATCATGCATTCCCCCGTATACGAACGCCAGCCAACGCGGCAGAAACGGCCGCCCGAGGCGGCCGTCTCCAATCTTCAGCCTACTAAGGCAGGCAGGCTATCACTCCGGACGCTCGCCGGGAACCGTGATGCTGTCATCTGCCGTAGCCAAGTCGGCGATGCTGTCGTGCATCAGCTGGATCACGTAGTTCGGATTGTGAGCGTAGGCCCCCGGATCCTTTTCCACGAACTGGAAGTTGTACGCTGCTTTCAGCAGACGCGGCGTCCAGGACTTGAAGCCGTTCGAACGCTGATTTTCCGCATCCTCGATCGCGCCGCTATCATCGGTATCGGCGAGGAAGTACGGATAGGTGTGCTCGTTGTAGGCGATCGAACTGCCGACCACGTTCTTGGCGTAGCTCTGGATCGCCGCATACAGCTGCTCGTGCAGCGCGTCGACTTCGGCGTGAATGCCCTCGCTGGTGTCGCCGTTGCCGTCGAAGTCGGTCTTCGACGTGCGAATCGCGAGCAGCGATTCCTTGTCGTCCGCAGAGACCTCCTGATGGCATTCGACACACGTAGCGACCTTGACCTCGACGGTATGCGGGTTGTGGCAATCGTTGCAGGTCTGCGAAGCCTGATCGTGGAAGAAGTAGCCGGCGTACTCCATTCCTTCGTATTCGAAGCCGCCCCGCACTTCGCCGCCGTATCGGGTGGCCGCAGCGGCGCGATAGTGGACGTTGATGAAGCTGAGATCGCTGGACGGGGTGTCGTCCCCGACACCGGCATCGGCCACCGCCTTTTCCACATCGGGCGTCGAGGCACGGCCCGCATGGCAGACCATGCAGCGGGCGTCGGCGGTATAGACTTCCACTTCTTCGCCAGACGGGAACGGAACGACCGTCATGTTCTGCGCGACGTCGTTGTGGCAAGCCATGCAGGCGATGCCGGGCGCTTCGGCGACATCGGTGGGATGCTCGGAGTCAATCGAGCCTTCCGCGCTGCCGTCGGCACCAAGGAAGTCCTGGAAGCCGGCAGTCGAATGGCACTTGGCGCAAGCCTCTTCGACGACGCCATCTTCATCCCAGTGGCGGAACGCCTCGCTCTTGACGTCGGCATGCGGCGATTGGCGCCAGGCGTCGAGGTTCGGAATCTCGGGCATCAGCGTCGCGGGATCGGGCACCGCGGCCGCGTCCTGCGCCAAAGCCGGGCTTCCGGTACCGGCCCAGGCCATCAACCCCGCCGCGACGGCCGCCACCATGGCAGCCCGCGTGAAAAATCTCATCGTTCCTCTCCTCTTCCAAAGACCACCCAAACGCCTCAAGGCCGCACTTCAGTCGGCCTTTTAAAATAGAATAGCTCTACAGTAGCGTGCTCACAAGCTGCGATGGCCCATGTCAAAGGTGACGAAGGGACGCAGGTATCGCTGTCGCCCGTTGTGTAACGCCGACGGCTTCCCGAGCATCGTCAACCGGGTATTAACAGGGAGCTGGCACTTTGAAGGAGTGACGAGCCGGCCGCTCCGCATTCGGCGGAGACCGGCGCGATATCGGCGGCCGCAGCCGGCCGTTCCATGGGATTCCTGTAATGACGAAGGTCTCCGCTGCCCTTGCCCTGGCCGCCGTTTGCGTTCTCTCCAGTTGTCGGTCCGACAGCCTGGAGGACGCCGTCGGCTCGATCACGCGGCCGAACCCGTCTTCGATCGAAGACGTCAAGACCGGTGATCTGATTCGCGAAGGGAAGCGGCAGTTCAAGGCGAAGAACTACGGACGGTCCTACGCGCTTTTCAAGAAATCGGCCGAGGTCTACCCCCAGAATCCCGCGGCTTGGCTTGGCCTTGCGGCGTCCGCCGACCAACTGTCGCGATTCGACACCGCCGACGAGGCCTATCGGGCGCTGGCCTTGCTCACGCCCGACAGCGCCGAATATTTCAACAATCTCGGTTATTCCTATCTGCTGCGGGGCGACCTGAACGCCGCTCAGACCAATCTGATGCGAGCGAGCGCCCTGGCGCCGGACAATCTCACGATCGCCAACAACCTGCAGCTTATGCGCAATTCCACGTCGCTCGCCGGACACGGCTGAGACGTGCAGACGAAAGGTCGAACAGTGAACGCGTATACGACCTGGACCAAGGCCATCGAGCTTTCCGAGACCGAGTACAAGGACCGCGACGATGCGGTCGAGGCGTCGTCGAAGCGATCCAGCCACAGCCTGGTGCTGATGTTCAGCGGGGCGTGTCTTGCGGTCGCGGCGACCCTTTCGGTCGCAACGGTGGTGACGTGGCGGCCGCTTCAGGAGCTGCGCGAGATCGATCGCCGCCTGTCGGCCCTCGACGGCGTCGAGCATCGGCTCGGCGATCATTTCGATTCCGGCCTCGATCGCGTCGATACGAGCGTCGCGAGCCGGATCGGCGCCATGGGCGAGACGGTTACCGCCCGCTTCGATCAGATCGATCTGGGCCTGCGGGGGCTGCAGACGGGCCTCGGAGACCTGCATGCCTCGGTCGAGGACAGCGCTGGCGTCATGTTGGATACCGGCGCCCGAATGGACGAGGCCTTCGCGGCGGCCGTTGCCGAGATCGCCCAGCTTGCCGATACGGTCTCAACCGATGTCGCGTCCAGTCTGGTGGCGGCCGGACCCGGACCGGATCAGGGGTCAGGCCTGGATCCGCTGGCGGTCGGTTCGATCGATCCGGCGGGAAGCACGCGCGCGACGCCGTCGACGCGCTTCGAGCGCCAGGAACTGCCGGACGGATCGGTGGCCTACCGGTTGAAATGAACCCTTCGCGCCTGGACGACAGGGCCGGACGAGATCCCGTGCCGTGGGCGCTGTCGGGCCCCTTTTGCGGGCTCGCGATCGTGTTGGGCCCTCGCCGTTGACCGGCCATTAACCAAAGGCAGGCACAGTCGCTTCCGAAAGACAGGCGACGCTGGAAGGCCTGCGCTGCCGGCCGATCGAGGACACGAGCTTCGAAGTGTCCGGCTCGGCGGGAGTGCCCATGACCAGCGCTGGACAAGCCTCGGGCGGCTGGAGGGACAGGCTGTCGCCCGGGCAAAGGATGAGGCGTGCGGGCTTTCCCAGATGACGATCACCCAAGCAAACGCTCCACTCGCGGGCGGTTGACTGCTTTGGCCCTGCTTGCAGGCTTGATCATCCTGCCGTCGGCGCCGCTCCAGGCGCAGGCGCAGGAACGGCTGGTCCGCATCGGCAACGGGGTCGTGACGAAGATCGTCGTGCGGCCCGGGTCGACCTTCACCATCACCACCACCCAGCCCTTCGCCAATCTCGTCGTCGGCAACATGGACGTGGCGGACGTGGTGCCGCTGTCGGAACGCTCCTTCTACATTCAGGGCAAGACGACCGGCGTCACCAACATTTCCATCTTCAATGACGGCGACGGTCTGCTGGGCGTGCTCGACACCACCGTCAGCATCGATTTCAGCGAGGTGCAGGCGGCGATCCGTGCCGCCGTGCCCGGCTCGCACGTCACGGTCACCAACTTCAACAACCGCATTCATCTGTCCGGCACGGTGGACAGTGCGCCGGACGTGACGAGGGCGGTGGAGATCGCCCAGCAATTCTCGACCGATCCCGTGATCAACGCGCTCGCGGTCACCGACGCGCAGCAGGTCTCGCTCGAAGTGCGGGTGCTGGAGGCCCGACGCAGCGCCGGCCGCGACCTCGGCGTCAACCTGCGCGTCAGAGGCGGCACGTCGCTTGGCGTGACGGGCTCGCGCATGCGCCTCAATGCCGCCGAAAGCCCTGAGGCGGCGGCCGGCTACGACAACTACCAGGGCGTCATCTCTCAGATCGATACGGACACCGGCCGAAATTCCCAGGGCACCCCGTTCGGATCGATGATCGCCCAGGTGCTGGAGAGCGCCGGTGTCAAGGTAGACATGATCATCAACGCGCTCGAGGCGAAGGGCCTGGTGCGGCGTCTGGCACAGCCGAACCTGGCAACGGTGAGCGGCGAGAAGGCGAGCTTCCACGCCGGCGGCGAAGTGCCGATCCAGACCGTGGTGAGCAACGGCAATACGACGGCCACCCAGACCGACTACAGGCCCTACGGCGTGCGCCTGGAATTCCAACCGACCGTGCTCGACCATGGCCTGATCAATCTGCGGATCATGACCGAGGTGAGCGAAATCGACGATGCGGTCAATGTCGACGGGAATCCGGGCTTCACCTCGCGTAAGGCCCAAACCGTGCTGGAGCTGCGCGACGGCCAGAGCTTCGCGCTCGCCGGACTGCTGCAGACGGTGAATTCCAGGACCGTCGAACAACTGCCTTGGATCGGTCAGCTGCCGATCCTCGGCACGCTGTTCCGCTCGACCTCGTTCCAGAAAGAGGAGAGCGATCTGGTGGTCGTGGTGACGCCGCGCATCGTGCGCCCGGCCCGGCCCGACGAGCGGTTGCGCTCGCCGCTCGACGGCACCAGCCCGGCCAACGATTTCGAGCTGTTCGCGCTCGGCCTCCTGGAGGTGGACAAGGACATGCTCCGCTCCTTCCGGGACGGGACGGGTATCGTCGGGCCCTATGGCCATATCATCGATTGGAAGGAGGCCGACGATCATGGAACGGTTCAGCCGTAAGACGATGCTTCTCGGCGCCGTCGTGCTCATGGGCGGATGCACCGACTATATCGACCGGCGCGATTCGGTCTCGTTCGGCGCGGGCAACGCCATGGAGGCCAATATCGCGATCCAGACCATCGACCCGTTCCCCGTTCACCGCAATACGACCGAGATCCGCACCGACGGCAAGGTGGCCGCGCGGGTCCAACAGGCGCATGTGAGTGGAAGCGATTCGGAGAGCAGCTCTTCGGATGACGGCGAGCAGGCGAGCGACGAGTGATCGGCCGCCGGGACGGCCGAAGCGCGGTTAACCCGCGGTCAACGCGGCCCGGCTAAAGTGACGCCCACTCACCGGAACGCGACCATGGTTGACGCAGCCGCATGATTCGAATCGTCATCCTCATCGTTGCAATCGCCTGCGGCGGCCTCGCCGCCTGGCTGACGCTGACCGGGGAAGATCCGGAGCCCGTGGTCGAAATCGTGCCGGCGCCGCCGGTCGAGACGACCGACGTGCTGGTGGCGGCCGCCTCGGTCGGCATGGGCACCGTGCTCGACGAGACGATGATGGCCTGGAAGCCATGGCCGGCGGAGACGGTGAGCGAGGATCTCATCACCCGCCCGGCTCGACCCGACGCCATGCAGGACCTGGCCGGGTCGATGGTGCGCAGCCAGTTCACGGCCGGCGAGCCGATCCGCGAGGACAAGCTGGCGCCCGACGGCTTCGGCTACATGTCGGCGCTTCTGCCGCCCGGCAAGCGGGCCGCGGCGGTGCGCATTTCGGCGGAAACCACCGCCGGCGGCTTCGTGCTGCCCGACGACCGGGTCGACGTGGTGCAGACGATCGTGCCCGACGACGACGGGGGCGGCAGCGGTGCGCCGGTCAGCCGGACGATTCTGCGCAACATTCGCGTGCTCGCGGTCGACCAGACCCAGCAGATGGACCCGGCCGATCCGCAAAAGGTGGTGGTCGGCCGGACCGCCACGCTGGAACTCGATCCCCGGCAGGTGGAAGTCGTCAATGCCGCACAGGCGGAAGGGACGTTGTCGCTGGCGCTGCGGTCGATCGCCGACCGCGACGAGATCGAAGGCGCGACCGCCCGTCAGGGCGCCACCGTGCGGGTCCATCGCGACGGCAAGGTCGAGGTCGTTCAGGTTTCCCGCCATACCGAGCGGCCGGGCCGATGACCGCTCCCCATTCTTCGAACGTCTAGCGGGAACAAGCCGGCCATGTCGTCCATCGCTGTGTCAGCTCCCGATGAGGCCCGCGCGAGCGCATCCGCCGCGCTGCCGGACGTGGTGGTGCCGCAGATCGCGATCGCGGTGTTCGGCGACGATCCGGGGCTGAAGGCCAGCGCCGAAGCCGCCCTGGGCGACCGGCGCATGCAGCGCACCCGCATGAGCATCCATCCAGGGGGACTCGGCGCGGCGATCGACGTCTACAATCAGGCGCCGACGCCGAACCTGATCGTCGTCGAGAGCGACGCGGAGGACGAGGCTCTCTTCGCGCGCCTTGAAACGCTTGCCGAGCACTGCCTGACGAGCACCAAGGTCATCGTCGTCGGCCGGCGCAACGACGTGTCGCTCTATCGTGAGCTGCTGACCCGCGGCGTCAGCGACTATCTGGTGACGCCGGTGGACATCGCGGCGCTGATCAACAGCGTCGCCCGGCTTTATCGCAGCAGCGAAACCCTCGACATCGGCCGAGTCTGCGCCTTCTTCGGCGCGCGGGGCGGCGTCGGCTCCTCGACGGTGGCCCACAACACCGCCTGGGCGCTCGCCAACGAGCTCGACGCGGATGTGCTCCTGGTCGACATGGATCTGCCGTTCGGCACGGTCGGTCTCGACTTCAACACCGAGGCGCCGCAGGGCATCCTCGACGTGATCCGCGACGTGGACCGGCTGGACGGCGTTCTCCTGGACCGCCTGTCGGTGTCGCGCAGCGACCGCCTCAACCTTCTCACGCCGCCGCTGTCGCTGGACGACGCCTACGACCTGGAAGAACGGGAGTTCGACCGGTTGCTGGAGGTGGTGCGGTCGAGCGCCCGGCTGACGCTGCTCGACCTGCCGCACATGTGGACGGGCTGGGTGAAGCGGCTTCTGTCGGATGTCGACGAGATCGTCATCACCGCCGCGCCCGACCTCGCCAACATGCGCAATCTGAAGGGCATCCTGGAGTTTCTCGGCGAATCCCGGCCGAACGACGATCCGCCGAAGCTGGTGCTCAACCAGATCGGCATTCCCAAGCGCCCGGAGATCAAGCCGGCGGCCTTTGCCAGTGCGGTCGGCATCGACCCGGCCGAGACCATCCGGTTCGATGCGAAGCTCTTCGGTTTGGCCGCCAACAACGGTCAGATGATCCGCGAAGTCTCGAAGAATTCGAAGGTCGCGCAGGGATTCCAGCGGCTTGGCCAGTCGATTTCTCCAGCCAAGCAGAAAACGGTCTCGCGCAAGAGAGCGGGCGGTTTGGCCGCCAAGCTGCTCGGCAAACGCTGAATCGTCCGACCGGATCGCGGCGTCGAGGCCTGCGGCATCTCACCGCGGCTAAGCGGTTGAAAAATCAGTGTTTGATGACAATTGAATCTATCAGTTTCACAGCGCTGCAAGCGCCCGCGGGCTAACGTCTCGATCGTCCGACGCGACCGGGCCGCTTGCGGAGCCAGCTGGCTCGCACCGCTGCCGAGACACGATAGCGAACGCTTCTTCGCAGGCTCACCGGTTGTCGAACAAGCGCGGCTTTGCCGCGTGCGGACCGAAGTCCATCCGCTGCGGAGTGCTGCATGTTCGGCAAGAAGACTGAGACCGCCCTCGCCCCTGCGGCGCCAAAGGCCAAGGACGCCGTGCCCGCCGCGCCAGTCCACGAGGAGCGGCCGCCGCAGCGCGCCGACCGGTCCGACCGGCCCGAGAATCATGGCCGGGCCGAAAAGTTCTACGAGCTGAAGCGGCAGATCTTCGACGCGCTCGTCGATACGATCGACGTGGCGATGCTGTCGACCATGCACGTGGACGAGGCACGCGAGGAGATCGTCCAGGTCGTCACCGACATCATCGGCGCCAAGAAGGTGCAGATCTCGGTGGCGGAGCAGGAAAAGCTGGTGACGGAAGTCTGCGACGACGTCCTCGGCTACGGCCCGTTGGAGCCGCTGCTCGCCCGCGACGACATCGCCGACATCATGGTCAACGGCAGCGACCGCGTGTTCATCGAAGTCGACGGCAAGGTTCAAGAGACGGACATCCGTTTTCAGAACAACCAGCAGCTTCTCAACATCTGTCAGCGCATCGTCAGCCAGGTGGGCCGGCGCGTCGACGAATCCTCGCCGATCTGCGACGCGCGACTGGCCGACGGGTCGCGCGTCAACGTCATCGCGCCGCCGCTGTCGCTCGACGGGCCCAGCCTGACCATCCGAAAGTTCAAGAAGGACAAGCTCACCCTCGACCAGTTGGTGAAGTACGGCTCGATCTCGCCGGAGGGGGCCACGATCCTCGAGATCATCGGGCGGGTGCGCTGCAACATCGTGATCTCCGGCGGCACCGGCTCGGGCAAGACGACGCTGTTGAACTGTCTGACCCGCTACATCGACACCGACGAGCGCGTCATCACCTGCGAGGATTCGGCCGAGCTGCAACTGCAGCAGCCCCACGTCGTGCGCCTGGAGACCCGGCCGCCCAACATCGAGGGCGAGGGCGAGATCACCATGCGCCAGCTTGTGAAGAACTGCCTGCGCATGCGGCCCGAGCGCATCATCGTCGGCGAGGTGCGCGGGCCGGAGGTGTTCGATCTCCTCCAGGCGATGAACACCGGCCATGACGGATCGATGGGCACGATCCACTCCAACAGCCCGCGCGAATGTCTCAAGCGCATGGAATCGATGATCGCCATGGGCGGCTTCTCGCTGCCCGCCCAGACGGTGCGCGAGATCATCGTCGGTTCGGTGGACGTGATCATCCAGGCGGCGCGCCTGCGCGACGGCTCGCGCCGCATCACGCACATCACCGAGGTGCTGGGCATGGAGGGCGACGTGATCACCACGCAGGACCTCTTCGTCTACGACATCCTGGGCGAGGACACGGCCGGCAAGATCATCGGTCAGCACCGCTCGACCGGCATCGGTCGCCCCGGCTTCTGGGACCGCGCACGCTATTTCGGCGAGGAGAAGCGCCTCGCCGCCGCCCTCGACGCGTCGGAGAAGGTGGCCGACGCCGCTTGAGGTCGCCGCCCGCCCGCCGTCAGCCGAGCGGGTGATCGGTGAGGCAGGAAAACAGCGTCAGGTCGGTTCGCTCCTGCATGTGGAGCGAACGCCAGAAAGCGGTGCCGTCCGGATTCGATCGAAAGACCGTCAAATGGCATTTGTCGATGCCTTCGGTCCGGAGGGCGAGAAGCGCCGCCCGCAGCAGCGCCTTGCCGATCCCTCGCCGTCGGTGCGAGGCGGCGACGGCGAAATGGTAGATGAAGCCGCGCCGGCCGTCGTGGCCGCAAAGGATCGTCCCGATCAGCCTGTCGCCGTCGATCGCGACGAAGGATGTCCTGGGATTGCGCTCGAGATAGCTCGCGATCGCCGTCGGCCGGTCGGCTTCGCTGAGGCCGATGCCATCGGTCGTCTCCCATAAAGCGAAGGCGCGAGCGTAGTCGTCGGCTGTAAAAGGCCTCAGTTGAACACTCATTTCCCGATCCAAGCCCCGCTCATCTGGTGCTTGCCGTGGCAACGGTAACCAATCCTTACGCCTCCTGCGTTTCAATGCGGCGAGGCTTATCCGCTCGAACGACAGAGAGGCAATGGAGACGATCGCCGCACTTCAGGCCAACGCTGCAATCATCGCATTCGCCGCGTTTGGGGCCGGCGGCGCCCTGGTCGCCCTGCTCTATCCGTGGTTCACGCGCCAGGCCGCCTACGACAGCCGGTTCGCCGCCATCGCCGGCGCGACCGCGCGCGCCGCTCAAGGGCGGCGCGACGACGGCCATCGGCGCAAGCGATCCGTCGAAGAGACGCTGCGGGAGATCGACGAGCGGCAGAGGAGGCAGACCCGACGCTCGAAGGCCAAGCCGAGCCTGATGGGGCGCATGCGCCAGGCCCAACTCGGCTGGTCCAAGAAAACCTATTATCTCGTCTGCCTGGCGACCGGCCTGTTCTGCTTCCTGATGACGATCATGCTGGGGATCGGCGCGCTTCCCGCGGTCGGCTTCGGGTTTGCGGGAGGGCTGCTCCTGCCGCATCTCTATGTCGGCTTTCTACGCCGGAGGCGGTTCGCCCGTTTCGGTGCCGAGTTTCCGACGGCCGTCGACGTCATCGTGCGCGGCGTCAAGTCGGGACTGCCGCTGGGCGATTGCATGAAGATCATCGCCGCCGAGGCCCAGGAGCCGGTCCGCAGCGAGTTCAAGACGCTGGTGGAGGACCAGACGCTCGGCATGCCGATCGACGAGGCGGTCCTGCGCCTGGCCAACCGCATGCCCCTGTCGGAAGCCAACTTCTTCGCGATCGTCATCGGCATCCAGATGCGCACAGGCGGCAGTCTTTCCGAAGCCTTGGGCAACCTCTCCAAGGTGCTGCGCGAACGCAAGAAGATGCACGGCAAGATCAAGGCGATGAGCCAGGAGGCGAAATCGTCGGCCGCCATCATCGGCGCGTTGCCGCCGGTGGTGGCCACCTTCGTCTACTTCACCAGCCCGGACTACATCATGCTGCTGTTCAGCGAGACGATCGGCAACATCGTATTGGTCGGCTGCGCCCTCTGGATGGGGATCGGCGTGGCGGTGATGCGCAAGATGATCAACTTCGACTTCTAGGGCGTTCGACCGGATGGCGATCCAGCACCTGCTCCATGACACAAGGACGATGATCGCGCTTCTGGCGGGGGTGTCGAGCGTGCTCGCCATCCTGCTGGTGGCCTGGCCCTATTTTCAGCGCGATCATCTGGCTGCCCGGATGCGGCAGGTTGCGGAGGAACGCGAGCGCATCCGGTTGCGCGAGCGGGCCGGTCTGCACGACCGGCACCGAGATCCGATGCTGCTCCGGGCGCAGCCCAAGAAGCTCTATCAGCTCATCGTCGAACGCTTCAATCTGACGGCGAAAGCCGAAGATACCGAAACGGCCCAGCTTCTGCGCATGGCGGGCTATCGCGGCCGGGGGCCGGTGGTGCGCTTTCTGGCCGCGCGCATCCTCACCCCGACGGCGGGGTTTCTCGCCTCGAACTTCTACATGTTCGTCGTCCTCGGCGATCAGATCTCGCTGCCGGTGAAACTGCTGATCATCGCCGCCGCCGCGGCGTTCGGCTATTATTTGCCGCTGATCATGCTGAAGAATCGAACGACCAAGCGCCAGACCTCGATCCGCCGCGCCTGGCCGGATGCGCTCGACCTGATGCTGATCTGCGTCGAATCGGGCATGAGCATCGAAGGGGCGTTCCGCAAGGTGGCCGACGAGATCGGCATGCAGTCGGCCGAACTCGCCGAGGAACTGAACCTGACGACGGCCGAGCTCTCCTATCTGCAGGATCGCCGCAAGGCCTACGAGAATCTCGGGCTGCGCACCGGTTTGCCGGGTGTGAAGGCGGTGGTGACGAGCCTGATCCAGGCCGAGCGCTACGGCACGGCGATCGGCCAGGCGCTGCGCGTGCTGGCCCAGGAGAACCGCGACATGCGCATGGCCGAGGCCGAGAAGAGGGCCGCCGCGCTGCCGCCCAAGCTCACCGTCCCGATGATCCTGTTCTTCTTGCCGGTGCTGTTCGCCGTGATCATCACGCCGGCGGTCATCCAGATCATGACGATGCCGTAGACGAAGGCGCCGGAACGGTCCTCGCCTTCGGGCGGGGCCGCATGGATCGCCGGCGCCGGCGCGCCGCCGTGTCGCAGGTGCTTGCAGGCCGCCGGGGTGCTTCCTACTGTGAGACGGCGACCCATCGCATTCGGCGCGGCCTGCGCCCCGGAGGAAATTCCCATGCCATCCAGTCTGAAGGGCGTCATCCCGCCCGTTCCCACGATCGTCGACGATCGGGGCCGTTTCGATGAAGAGGGCATGGCGATGCTCCTCGACCGGATCATCGCCTCGGGCGTCCACGGCATGCTGATCACCGGATCGGGCGGCGAGTTCTCGCATATGAGCGTCGAGATGCGAAAGCAGGTGATCGCGTTCGCGGTGCGCCACACGAACGGCCGGCTGCCGGTGATGGCCGGGATCGGCATGCCGGGCACCCAGGAGGTGCTGGAGCTCGGCCGCCACGCCGAGGCCGTGGGCGCCGACGCCGTTCTGGTGGTCAATCCCTATTACGCGCTGCTCAGCGAAGAAGCGCTCTATCAGCACTACCGCACCATCGCGGGCGCGCTGAGGGTGCCGGTCTATCTCTACAATTTCCCGGCTCTCACCGGCCAGGACCTCAGCGTCCAGATGATCAAGCGGCTGGCGCTCGACTTCGAGACCATCGCCGGGCTCAAGGACACCGTCGACTGCAAAAGCCACACCCGTCAGGTGATCGTCGAGGTGAAGTCGCAGCGGCCGGACTTCAAGGTCTTTGCCGGCTACGACGAATACATGCTCGACACCTTGATCCTGGGGGGCGACGGGGGCATCCCGGCGAGCGCCAACTTCGCCCCCGAAATCTGCTGCGGCATCTACGAGGCGTTCCAGAACCGCGACGTCGAAACGATCATCGCGCTCGAGCGGCGGCTCGCCCATCTCTCCGCGATCGTCGCCCTGGATGCGCCGTTCTTCGGCCTGCTCAAGGAGGCGGTGCGCCTGACGGGATCTCCCGATCTCTCGACGGCCGTGCTGGCACCGGCTCTGCACCCGACCGAGGAGAAGAAGGCAATTCTCGTCGACCTCCTGAAACGGGCGGGTTTGTCGCCCGCGCGTTGATCGCGACGGCCGGGGTCGTCGGATCGTGATCGGGCCGGGCTGTGCGCCAGCCCGGTCCGCGCTATTCTCCCACTGGCTGGAGAGCGGCAGGGCGCTCCCATCGATCGGCCTGCCGGTTCGCAAGGCTTTTGGGGGCACGGGCCGGACGCATCCGATTTTTCGGCCGATGCCCTGTGCCTAAAGCAGCCCAATTTCGGAGCGGTCGGCCGGGCACGGCCCGTCGGCGGTCCGCCAAGCTTTCTGTTGGATTACGATGCGGCCCGGAACGTCCGCGACTTCTTGCCCATCACGCGCCGGGGTGGCTGCCCATGAGCGATATCGAGACCCGTCAACGACCGAAGACCCGCACGAAGCCGAAGGTGGAGCGGCCGAAGCTCTACAAGGTGATCCTGGTCAACGACGACTACACGCCGCGCGAATTCGTCGTCCGCGTCCTGAAGGCCGAGTTCAGGATGAGCGAGGATCAGGCGCAGCGCGTAATGATCACGGCGCACAGGCGTGGCTCGTGCGTCGTCGCGGTCTTTACGCGCGATGTCGCCGAGACCAAGGCGACCCGCGCCACGGACGCGGGCAGACGGGCCGGCTATCCGCTGCAATTCACCACCGAACCGGAAGAATAGGAACCGTTCGCCGGCGCTCTCGCGTCCTCTGCGACGGCGGCTATCGGTCGCGATGTATGAGAATTGATTAATTTAAAATCTGCTAATATGTTGCGGCGCACACCAAGGGGCTGACCCGGCCGTATAGCGCCGGGCTTTCTTGCCCGGACAATCGAATAGGGTTTTCATTGAGTTCGGTTCCAACGGATTTCTCGCCTTGGATGTCGCTGGCCGGCGGCCTCCTCATCGGTCTTTCGTCGGTCCTGTTGATGCTGTGGTTCGGCCGGATCGCCGGCATCGTCGGGATCGCCGCCAGGGCTATGCGCGCGGTGGCGGTGCCGCTCGCCGATCGAGCCTGGCGCATCGCCTTCATCCTTGGACTGGTCGCGGCGCCGGTGCTCGTCGCTCTTTTTACCGGCCATCCCGTGCACCAGACCGTGTCGCACGATCTCGCGCTGATGGCGGTGGCCGGCGGTCTCGTCGGTTTCGGCACGACGCTCGGCTCGGGATGCACGTCGGGCCATGGCGTTTGCGGTCTTGCCCGGCTGTCGCCGCGCTCGATGGCGGCGGTCGCCATCTTCATGGCGGCCGGTATCGCCACGGTGTTCGTGATGCGCCATCTTCTCGACGGAGCGGTGTGATGCGCTGGCTCCGGCTGTGCTGCGGCTTTGGCGGCGGTCTTCTCTTCGGTGTTGGATTGATCGTCTCCGGCATGGCCGATCCGGCCAAGGTTCTCAACTTCCTGGACCTCTTCGGCCATTGGGATCCAAGCTTGGCCTTCGTCATGGGCGGGGCGGTGGTCGTCACCTTCGTCGGCTACCGTTTGGTCTGGCGGCGCCGGGCACCGGTGCTGCTGGAAGGCTTCGACCTGCCGGCCGCGACCCGGATCGATCGCCGCCTGGTGATCGGCGCCGCCCTGTTCGGGGTGGGCTGGGGGCTCGGCGGCTTCTGTCCCGGGCCCGCACTGACCGCGCTCTCCCTGGCCGCGCCGGGAACCTGGGCCTTCGTCGCCGCGATGCTCGTCGGCATTTGGCTCGGCGTCAAAGCTCGCCAATCCTCGATAGGGACGCCCGCGGGATGAACGTGAAACGGATCACCGACGAGTTTGCCGTGTGCGGGCAGATCATGCCTTCGGACTTTGCGGCCCTGCGGCAGGCGGGCTTCCGCTCGATCATCGCCAATCGACCGGATGGCGAGGAACGCGGGCAGCCGAGCTTTGCGGAGACGCAGGCGGCCGTCGAAGCCGCGGGGCTGGAGATCCGCCACGTCCCAGTGCGCTCGCCCGGCCCCGCCGATGCGGCAAGCTTCGGCCGCGCCTTCGAGGAGCTTCCCAAGCCGGTGCTCGCCTTCTGCCGCAGCGGCGCCCGCTCCTCGATGCTGTGGACCCTATGGCAGGCCGGCCGCGAAGCGTAGCCGCTTCGCGCCATTCGCCGGTCGGCTCCTGACGCCTTCGTCCGCCTCGCCTGCCCCCTATATGCTGATCGGCCGAGCTCGGTTGGTCCGGGCGGGCGCCGAAGCAGTGTGGACAGCGGACGGAGACAGCCGGGCATGAAACTCGCACGTCTGGCCGGGGAGGCGGATTTCGAGGGGTGGCGTACGGCCGCCCGCACGGCGCTGGCCCTCGGCCTCGATCCGGCCGAACTCGTCTTCGCCGTCGGCGATACGGCGCCGGAACTCTTCGCCGAGCCGTTGCCGCCGCTTCCCGCCGATGCGCCGCAGTTCACCGTGCCGCGCGCCTTTCCCGATCTCGCGCGCCGTCTCATCTGTCATCGCCATCCCGAGCGCTTCGTGCTCGCCTATCGGCTGCTCCGCCGGCTCCAGGACGAGCCGAAGCTCCTCGACATCGCGTCCGACGCGGACGTCCTGCGCGCGGGCAGGATGGTCAAATCGATCGGTCGCGATATCGAAAAGATGAAATCGTTCGTCCGTTTCCGCGAGATCGAGACCGAGGCGGGCGCGCATTTCATCGCCTGGTTCGAGCCCGACCATCATATCGTCGAGATCACCGCACCCTTCTTCGCGCGCCGCTTCACCGGCATGGTCTGGACGATCCTGACGCCTCTGCGGTCAGCCCATTGGGACGGCGAGAGGCTGAGCTTCGCGGCCGGCGCATCGCCGGATCAGCGCCCCGGCGAGGACGATGTCGAGGCGCTGTGGCTGACCTACTACGCCTCGATCTTCAATCCGGCCCGGCTGAAGGTGAAGGCCATGCAGGGCCAGATGCCGAAGAAATACTGGCACAATCTGCCGGAAGCCACGTTGATCCCCCAGCTGGTGCGAGGCGCCGAGGCCGCCAAGGCGGACATGCTGGCCGCGACGCCGACGTTGCCCAGCCTGCGTCATGAACGACAGCGGGAACGAGTGATGGCGACCGCCGAAGGCGATGCCCCGATCCGCGGCACGAACACGATACCGGACACGCTGGACCAAGCGCGCGAGCAGGCGCGGCAGTGCCGGGCTTGTCCGCTTTGGGAGCCTGCGACCCAGACGGTGTTCGGGCGCGGGCCGGAGGATGCCCCGGTGATCTTCGTCGGCGAGCAGCCGGGCGATCAGGAGGATCTGGCGGGCGAGCCTTTCGTCGGCCCGGCGGGCCAGGTGTTCGATGCCGCTCTGGCGACGGCCGGCATCGACCGGACCCGCACCTACGTCACCAATGCCGTGAAGCACTTCAAGTTCGTGCCGCGCGGCAAGCGCCGGATCCACCAGAAGCCGAACGCCGGCGAAATCTCCGCCTGCCGGAGCTGGCTCGCGCTCGAACGCCGCTTCGTGCAGCCCAAGCTGATTGTCGCGCTCGGCGCCACCGCTGCGACCGCGGTGCTCGGCAAGACCGTGACGATCAAGGCGACGCGGTCGCGCCTCATCGACCTCGAGGATGGGGCCCAGGCGCTGGTGACCGTGCATCCCTCCTATATCCTGCGCCTGCCCGATGCCGACGCGAAGCAGCGCGAGGAGGCCGCGTTCCGCGAGGATATGGCGATGGTGCGCAGGACCATACCGGAGATCGCGCTCGCCGCCTGAAGCCTGCCGCGGACTTGAGGGCGGGGGTCTTCGCGATCGGTCGGGGGAAGTCTACAAGAGCACCGCGCGCAGGATCGCGGCGACGACGCCGACCACGAGGACGCCGGCAACCCACAGGCCGATGAACCAGAGGATGCGGCTCAGGCGCGAGCCGGGGCGCGGACGATCTCCATCGGCCATCAGTGATGATAGCCTTCGCCGGGCCGCACCTTGCCGCGGAAGATCCAATAGGCATAGGCGGTGTAGGCGAGCACCATGGGGATCAGAACCGAGGCGCCGACGAGCAGGAATTTAAGGCTCGAGTCCGGGGCCGCCGCCTCCCAGATCGTCACGTCCGGCGGAATGATGTTGGGGTAGAAGTTGATGCCCAGTCCGATGAAGGAGAGGACGAAGAGGGCGAGGGAAGCAAGGAACGGCCGGTAGGTCGAATCGTGGCGCTCGAGCTGCCGGAACAACACGAAGGCCGCTGCCGCCGCGGCGATCGGCACCGGGGCGACGTAGAGGATCTGCGGGAAGGTGAACCAGCGCAGATAGAACTGCGGGTCGAGAAACGGCATCCAGGCGCTGACCACGGCGATGCCGGCCAGGGTTCCGATGCCGGCGAACTTGGCATAGCGCGCCGCCCGGCGATTGAGCGGGCCTTCGGTCTTCATCACCAGCCAGGTCGCGCCGAGGAGCGTGTAGCCGACGACGAGTGCGACGGCCGTCATGACCGAGAACGGCGTCAGCCAGTCCCACCAGCCGCCGGCATAGGCGCGGTCGACGACCTTGATCCCTTGGACCAGCGTGCCGAGGGCAAGCCCCTGCGCCAGGGCGGCGACGAGCGAGCCGATGAAGAACGAGATGTCCCACAGAAAGCGGCCGCGCTCGGTCCTGAACCGGAACTCGAAGGCGACGCCGCGAAAGATCAGGGCGAGCAGCATGGCGATGATCGGCGCATAGAGCGCCGGCAAGGCAATGGCATAGGCAAGCGGAAAGACGGCCAGAAGGCCGCCGCCGCCCATCACCAGCCAGGTCTCGTTGCCGTCCCAGATCGGCGCTACCGAATTCATCGCCAGATCGCGGTTTTCGTGGCTGCCGAGCAGCGGAAACAGGATGCCGGTTCCGAGATCGAAGCCGTCGAGAATGACGTAGGCCAACACGGCGAACGCGATGATGAAGGCCCACAGCAGCGGAAGATCCATGGAAAGCGTCCCCCTCAATGTCCGGACGGAATCGCGTCGTCGTCGACGGACGCGGCCGGCGTGACGCCGGCGGCTCGCGTCGGCTTACCGCGTTCCGGCCCGTCGTGACCGGTCGGCGCCCGGCTCATCAGCCTCAGGATGTAGAATGTGCCGGCCCCGAACAGCAGGAAGTAGACGACGATAAAGGCGATGAGCGAAGTGCCGACGGCCTCCGCGGCGACCGGCGAGACGCTGTCAGTCGTGCGCAGCAGACCGTAGACGGTGAAGGGCTGGCGGCCGACCTCCGTGGTGATCCAGCCCGCCAGGACCGCGACGAAGCCGGCCGGTCCCATCGCCACCATGGCGCGCTGCAGCCATGGTGATTCGTAAATCGAGCCGCGCCAGCGCCGAACGAGCGACCAGAGGCCGATGCCGATCATCGCCATGCCCAGTCCCACCATGATGCGGAACGACCAGAAGACGACGAGGGAGTTGGGACGATCCTCGGGCGGAAAGCTTTTCAGCGGCGGCACCGTGCCGTCCCAGCTGTGGGTGAGGATCAGCGAGCCGAGGCGCGGGACGTCGACGGCATAATGCGTGGTCTCCGCCTTCATGTCCGGAATGCCGAACAGGGTCAGCGGCATACCCTCGCCTTCCGGCGCGTCTTCGAAATGCCCTTCGATGGCGGCAATCTTGGCGGGCTGATGCTCCAGCGTGTTCAATCCGTGCTGGTCGCCGGCCAAAAGCTGCAACGGCGCCACGACCGTCGCCATCCACAGCGCCATGGAGAACATCAGCCGGGCGCTGGCGTTGGCGCGGTTGCGCAAGACATGCAGCGCGCCGACGGCGCCGACCACGAAGGCCGTCGTCAGGTAGGCGGCGAGCACCATGTGCACGAGCCGATAGGGAAACGACGGGTTGAAGACGGCGAGCCACCAGTTTTCCGGGACGAACTGGCCCTGCGCGTTGATCGCGTAGCCGGCCGGCGTCTGCATCCAGGAATTGACCGACAGGATCCAGAACGCGGAAAACAGCGTGCCGATCGCCACCATGATGGTGGCGAAGAAGTGCAGCCCCTTGCCGACCCGGTTGAGACCGAACAGCATGATGCCGAGAAAGCCGGCTTCGAGGAAGAAGGCCGACAGCACCTCGTAACCCATCAGCGGGCCGACGATCGGTCCGGCCTTGTCGGAAAAGACCGACCAGTTGGTGCCGAACTGATAGCTTAGCACCACGCCGGAGACGACGCCCATGCCGAACACGATGGCGAAGATCGCGATCCAGTAGCGGAAGGTCGCCATGTAGACGGCGCGGCCGGTGACGAGCCAAAGTGCTTCGAGCACGGCCAGATAGGAGGCGAGGCCGATGGTGAAGGCCGGAAAGATGATATGAAACGAAACGGTGAACGCGAATTGAATCCGCGCCAGCATCAACGGGTCGAAGGTATCGAACATTCGATGGCTTTCATGTCTCCCGTCTGCGACGGGAATACGATATGCTTGGCTTCATGCTTGGAGCGTATGCCCAACATATGATCGTGCGGTGGCAGAGGAACCGCCTGCGACGATTTGCCGTCATGCGGCCAAAGGAAGCATACCCGGGAAATGGGATGGGAGGGGAGCCGTTGCCGAAAGGCCGCCGGCCGATGCCGTGCGCCTCTGGAGGCGGCGACGAAGGGACAAGTTGATCTGAAGGCGCCGGAATGCCAGTGATCGCTCGGCCAAAACCGATCGGATCGCCGTGCCGGCTGTCGGCGCCGAGGATCGCCATCAGAGGACAGCCATGGACGCACCGCTGAAAGGCCTCAAGGTCGTGGAACTGGCTCGGTCGCTGACGGGCCCTTGGATCGGACAGACGCTGGCCGATCTCGGCGCCGACGTCGTCAAGATCGAAAGCCCCAAGGGAGACGAGACTCGAGGCTGGGGGCCTCCATTCATCGAACACAATGGCGAGCGGACCGCCTCCTATTTTCACGTCTGCAATCGCGGCAAGCGCTCCGTCGTGACCGATTTCGGCACCGAGGAGGGACAGGTGCTGGTCCGCCGCCTGACCGAGGAGGCCGACGTGCTGATCGAGAATTTTCGGGTGCGCGGACTGGAGCGCTATGGCCTCGACTATCAGAGCCTGAAGAAGTTGAATCCGCGCCTTGTCTATTGCTCGGTTACGGGATTCGGCCAGGACGGGCCCTACGCGCTGCGTACCGCCTACGAATACGCCATCGAGGGCATGAGCGGCATCATGGCCGTTACCGGCGATACCGACGGCCGGCCGCTGAAGACCGGTGTCGCCTTCGGCTCCATTACCACCGCGCTCTATGCGGTGATCGGAATTCAGGCCGCCCTGCAGCAGCGCGAGATCACCGGGCTCGGCCAGCACATCGACATGGCGCTGATGGATTGCATGGTGGCCTCCATGTGCAATCAGGCGATGAACTATTTCGTCACCGGCGGTTCGCCGGCCCGGCTGGGCAATGTGCATCCGCACATCGCGCCCTACGAGGTCTATGCCGTCGCCGACGGCGAGATCATCATCGCCTGCGGCAACGACGAGCAGTTCGGCAATCTCGCGAACCTCCTGGGAAAGCCCGAATTGCCGGCCGACGACCGCTTCGCCCACAATGAGGGGCGGGTCGCCAACCGTTTGGCTCTCAACGAGATCATCGGACCGCCGATCACCACCTGGCGGCGCGACGACCTGATCGCGGCGCTCGCCGACGCCGGTGTCTCGGCCGGGCCGATCAACTCGGTGGCCGAGGCTCTGGAGGATCCGCAGATCCGCCATCGCGGCCTGCGGATCGACACCGATGGGATACCGGGCCTGCGCACGCCGATCACCTTTTCTGCGAACGCGTTGCAGATCGGCCGTCCGGCGCCGGGGCTTGGCGAACACACCGAAGAGGTGCTGGCGGAACTGGGACTTCTGCCGGACGACCTCGACGAGGCCGATGCGCAGACGATATCGGACGAGGTCGGCTGACTTCGCCCGAGCGGCGCCAGCGGACCGAACCCCGGGGTCTCCCCAACTCCCACGAATCTGTGGATCAGGCGACGGCACGGCTTGCCGCGCCCGCCGCCAGCGGCAGAGTCGCGGGCCATGACGAAGGACAGATGCGGACAATGACGATCGCGGTCGATCTCGGCGAAAACCAGGGCGCCGGCAAGGCGGAGATGGATCTCGAGGAGCTTCTGTCGACGCGCCTGCTGGTGCAGGGCAATTCCGGCTCCGGCAAGTCGCATCTTCTGCGCCGCCTCCTGGAGCAGAGCGCACCCTGGGTGCAGCAGGCGGTGATCGATCCGGAGGGCGATTTCGTCAGCTTCTCCGAGCGGTTCGGCCACGTCGTGGTCGACGCCGACCGGACCCCGTCCGAGCTGGCCCGAATCGCCGCGCGCATCCGCAAGCATCGCGCCTCCGTCGTCCTCAACCTCGAAGGTCTCGATGCCGAGGTCCAGATGCAGTGTGCGGCCGCCTTCCTGAACGGCCTGTTCGAGGTCGAGCACGCGATCTGGTTTCCGATGCTGGTGGCGGTGGACGAGGCGCAGCTCTTCGCGCCAGCCGGCGGCGGCGAGGTGGCCGAGGAGGTGCGCCGGGCTTCGCTCGGCGCGATGACCAACCTGATGTGCCGCGGCCGCAAGCGCGGACTGGCGGGGATCGTGGCGACGCAGCGCTTGGCAAAGCTCGCCAAGAACGTCGCGGCGGAAGCGTCGAACTTTCTGATGGGGCGCACCTTCCTCGACATCGACATGGCGCGGGCCGCCGACCTGCTCGGCATGGATCGGCGCCAGGCCGAACGCTTTCGCGATCTGAACCCCGGCGAGTTCGTGGCGCTCGGGCCGGCGCTGTCGCGACGGCCCGTCAAGGTGGTGATCGGACCGGTCGAAACGCGCGGACGCACCGGCCGCCCGACCCTGATGCCCCTGCCTGAAACGCCGCGTGAGGCGCTGGCCGACCTGATCTTCACCGCCGGCCAGGACGAGCCGTCCGACCTGCCGCCGCCGCCCGAGCGCCGCGCCATGCCGACGCGCGATATCCTCGATCAGATCGGCACGCCGCCGCAGGCGGTTGCGGCTGCCTCCGAGGACGAGGAGGACGATCGTTCGCCCGAGGAGCGGCAGGCGCTGGTGGAGGCGATCTTTCATGAGATGCTGGCCGATCCGGATGCGGCGTTCCGCCCCGTTCCGGTGCTCTACCAGGATTTCCTAACCCATTGCCGGTTGAAGCGGCTGAAAGGCGGCGCGACCGACATGGCGAATTTTCGCCGCCGGCTGTCGCTGGCGCGGGCCGGGGTCTCGGAAGAGATCGATGATCCGGAATGGCAGACTGTACTGGCCGCCTCCGAATGCCTGCCGGAGGAGATGCAGGGCATCTATCTGATGCTCGCCCGGGCAGCGCGCGATGGCGCTCCGTGTCCGACCGACGGAGCGTTGGCGCAGGCCTATGGCAGCCACTCGCCGTCGCGCGGCCGTTTCCTCCTGAGCTTCATGGCCGAGCACGGCCTGATCACCGCGGAGACCGACTTTCGCGGCAACCGGGTGGTGATCATTGGGGCGACGGGATGGCGCTGTGCCCAGGTCAGGCAGCAGCCGGTCGAGCTCGACGAGGCGCGGCGGCGGCGTCAGGAGCGGCTGGCGCGGGGTCAGGCGTCGTCGTGACGCCGCCTCGTCGGCGCTTAAGGGGCGCCGCGGCGATCCATGCCATTGCCGATCGCGGTCTGGGACGTTAGCTCTCGTCCATCGCCGGACCCCTCCGCATACGATCGGGAGCAGCCCATGAGCCTGTCGCTGAAGACCTATTTGAACGAGAAGGCGGGTGCCGACCCGATGCGGCTGAAAGTGGCCGCGACGATCTGCAATCTCGCCGACGCGGCGATCGAGATCGCCCGGCTGATCTCGCATGGCGGGGCGGGCTCCGAACTCGGCAAGTCGCTCGGCGAGGCCAATCTCGGCGGCGACGTCCAGAAGGCCCTCGACGTGGTCTCCGACCGTCTGGTGCTGGAGGCCGTACGCCGGTCGCCGGTCGCCTTCTACGGCTCCGAGGAGCAGGACGAGCCGATCGTCGTCGATGCTGACGAACAGCTCGCTTTGGCCTGCGATCCGTTGGACGGATCGTCCAACATCGACACCAATGTTTCGGTCGGGACGATCTTCTCGATCCTGCCGGTGGACGAGGCGAATCGCGGCGCAGCGCGGGAAGCCTTCCTGCAGCCGGGCAAGCGGCAGCTCGCCGCCGGCTTCTTCATCTACGGGCCACAGTTGCTCCTGGTGGCGAGTGTCGGCCATGAGACGCGGGTGTTCAGCCATACGCCCGGCGACACGGAGTTCATGCTGACCGGCGAGCCGTTGGCGATCGCGCCCGAAACGAAGGAATTCGCCGTCAACGCCGCCAATCATCGGCACTGGGCGGCACCGATGCGCGCCTATGTCGATCAATGCCTGGCGGGAACGGAAGGCGCCAGGGGCAAGAATTTCAGCATGCGCTATGTCGGCTCGATGGTCGCCGATGCCTATCGCATCTTTCTGCGTGGCGGCATCTTTCTCTATCCCGGCGACAGCCGCAAAGGCTATGAGAAGGGCCGGCTCAGGCTGGTCTACGAGGCCAATCCGATCGCCTTCTGCGTGGAGCATGCCGGCGGTCTCGCGACCGATGGGATGAACCGCATCCTCGACGTCGTTCCGGGCGATCTGCATGCGCGCACGCCGCTGGTCTTCGGATCGTCGGAGGAGGTCGAGGTCGTCCGCCGCACCCTGAGCGGGCCGGTGGCCTGACGCGGCGCGGCCCTTCACGATGCCCTGCAGGAGAATGATGTGACCCGCCCTCTCGTTATCGCGCCGTCGATACTGTCGAGTGACTTTTCGCGCCTCGGCGAGGAGGTGGCGGCGATCGATCGCGCCGGTGCCGACTGGATCCATCTCGACGTGATGGACGGCCATTATGTGCCGAACATCACCTTCGGACCGCCAGTGGTGAAGGCGATCCGTCCGGCGTCTGCGAAATATTTCGACTGCCATCTGATGATCAGCCCATGCGACCCGTTTCTGGAGGCCTTTGCGGAGGCGGGCTGCGACGGGATCACGGTTCATGCCGAGGCGACCCGGCATCTCGACCGGTCGCTCCAGGCGATCAGGGCGCTCGGCAAACGCGCCGGCGTTTCGCTCAATCCGGCGACGTCGGAGAGCGAGATCCGCTACGTGCTCGACCGCGTCGACCTGGTTCTGGTGATGACCGTCAATCCGGGGTTCGGCGGACAGGCCTTCATTCCGGCGGTGCTGGAAAAGATCCGGCGGGTCCGGGCGATGATCGGCGACCGGCCGATCGACATCGAGGTCGACGGCGGCATCGCGGCCGACACCGCGTCGCTCGTCGTCGAGGCGGGCGCCAATGCGCTGGTCGCCGGTTCCGCCGTCTTCAAGGGACCGGCCGGCTCGGATTATGCCGCCAACATCGAAGCGCTGCGTCGCTCCGTGCTTGGAGCCGATCGCTGAGGAGACGCGAATGGAAAACGCTCCGACCGGCGATGTCTGGACCAGAATTGACGGCAAGGTCGGCCGAATCACGCTGAACCGCCCAAAGGCGCTCAATGCGTTGACCTATGGGATGGGCGAGGCGATCTCCGCTGCGCTCGACGCCTGGGTGGACGACGACCGCGTGGCGATGGTGCTGATCGACGGTGCGGGAGAGCGGGCCTTCTGCGCCGGCGCCGACATCGCGGCGTTTTATCGCCAGGGCCAGGCCGGTGACTTCGTCTCCAGCCGTCGATTCTTCGGCGACGAGTATCGACGCAACGTGTCGATCCGGCGTTACCCCAAGCCCTACGTGGCCCTGATGGACGGCATCGTCATGGGCGGCGGCGTCGGCCTGTCGTCGCATGGCAGCCATCGCATCGTCACCGAGCGCACTCTGCTGGCGATGCCCGAATGCGCCATCGGCCTGGTCCCCGATATCGGGGCCTCGCTCCTGTTTTCTCAGGCCCCGGGCCGGATCGGCGCCTATCTCGGCCTGACGGGGGCCAGGATCGGCCCCGCCGATGCCATCTATGCGGGCTTTGCCGATGTCATGGTGCCGTCCGCCCGGCTGCCGGACCTGACGGCGGCGCTCGTGGCGGAGGGCGATCCCGAACGGATCGGCGACTTCGTAACGGCGGAGGAAGAGCCGGTGTTGGCGGGACGTCGCAACGCGATCGACGCGGCGTTCGCGGGCTATGACGCGGTCGCCATCGTGAAACGGCTGGAGGCGTCCGGCACGGATTTCGCCCGGGACACCGCCGAGGCGGTCCGCAGAGGATCGCCCCTCTCCGTGGCGGCGACCATCGCGATTCTCGAGGACGTCAGCGTGGATCCCTCGCTCGAAGCGGCGGTCTGTGCCGAATACCGCTTCACGGCACGTGCTCTGAGCGACGGAGAGTTCATGGAAGGCATTCGCGCGGCAGTGATCGACAAGGACCGGACACCGCGCTGGTCGCCGAGGCGTCTCGAGGACATTCCCACCGACCGCGTCGCTGCGATGTTGGCAGACTCACCCGAGGTTCGGCTTCCTTTGTAAGTTGTTGTGCCGACGTTGTTCAATACTAGTATGGTGAAGTGTTTCCTATTCTGAATCGCGTCGTTTGGACGGCGACGGCCTGTCCGGAACGGGGCGGACACTTTAATTCCAGGCGTTTGCGACGAAATCTGCCCGCAGTTCGGCCGTTTCGTCCTCTGTGTACAGGCAACAGTATATCGATATAATCGTAAGGCTAATTTATTGAAACTATTGTCATCTTTGGGTTGCATTCGACGCTGTTCTATACGATTCTTGCTGCCTTAGTATCGCCACAGATCGAATCGCCCACAGAGTGCTTGCGGCGTGGACGACGAGTCGTGAAGGGGGCTCGCGGGGAACTGGCAGCGACATGGCAATAACCTGGACGTCGATGAGGTTCGAAGGAGCGGAGCGGTTGCGCTCGCAATCGGCAGCTTCGAACGATGAATTGAACGAAGCTGCCGCCGACCGCAGCAGCAGGCGATTGAACTATACGGCGAGAGCGCCTGCTCTGGCGTCGGCCGAAGCCGATCCGGAGGTCGTCGAGATCAAGCTGGATCTCGGTCCGGTTCAGCCCGATTCGCACAGGCTGGAAATTCTCAATCGGATGGGCCGCCTGCTCGTCGCCGAACTCGAACTCGACAAGATTATGCAGGCGGTGACCGATGCCGGCGTGGAATTGACGGGCGCCGAGCTTGGCGCGTTTTTCTCCAATTCCGGCAGTGGCGATAGCTATCGACTGATGTGCCTGTCCGGCGTCTTGAGCGAGGCGGTGATCTCGCCCGACTGGTCGATCGGCAGCGATCTGTTCGGCGCGGCCGAGCCGCCGCTGCAGATCATGCGCCGCGACGATGCCGAAGCGCAGCGCTCCGAAGGCCGGATGCCTCCCTTTGCCGAGAGGCTTGCAGAGGGAACCGCGCCGCTGCGGAGCTGCCTGGCGGTGCCCGTCGGTTCGCGCTGCAGCGGCCTCGTCGGCATACTCCTGCTCGGTCATTCCGAGCCGGGCCGCTTCGTCGAGCATCATGAGGAGACGCTGGCCGGCGTCGCGGCTCAGGCCGCGTTATGCATCGACAATGCCCGGCTACATGACCACATGCGGCGCGAGGTGGAGGAGCGTCGCCGCGTTGAAGCCGCGTTGCTGGAAAAAGAGGCTCGGCTCGTCCAACTCGCCGATTCGATCCCGCAGATCGTCTGGGAGCGCGACGAGCACGGGGATCTGGTGTTTCTCAACCGTCGCTGGCAGGACTATACCGGCTTCTCGCCGGCAGAGACGATGGCCGAGGGCAACGGGCGCGAGGTGCTACACGAGGACGATCGGCCGCGATTCGCCGCCGCCTGGTCCGCGGCGACTGCCACCGGCAGTCCGCTGTCGATCGAGTGTCGGCTGCGCCACAAGAGTGGGCGATATCGCTGGTTTCTCTTGCGGGCGACGCCCGGAGTCGATCCGGAAAACGGGCGGATCGTGCATTGGTACGGGACCGCGACGGACATCAACGACGCCCGTCTGGTTCAAGACGAACGTGCGCTTCTCACCGCCGAACTCGCGCATCGGGGCAAGAATACGCTGGCGATGATCAGCGCCATCACCCGCCAGACGCTGCATCAGGCAGACAGCCTGGAAGCCGCCGAGGAAGCGCTTCTCGCCCGCTACATGGTGCTCGCCCAGGCCCATGACAGTTTGACGAGCACCGACTGGCGTGGCGCGTCCCTTGGCAAGGTGGTCGACGACGCCCTGGTGGCCCATCGCGGGCAGGCAGGCCGGTTCATGATTTCGGGTCCTGAGATTCATCTGCCGGCCAAGCAGGTGCTGGCGCTGTCGCTGGCGCTGCACGAATTGGCCACCAATGCCGTCAAATACGGCGCCTTGTCGCTTCACACGGGTATCGTCGAAGTTTCCTGGTCGGTCGAAGACAAGGGCGGCGCCCCCGAACTGCGGCTTCGCTGGATCGAAAGCGGCGGGCCGGCGGTTGTCGAACCCACCACCCAAGGTTTCGGCTCTCGCCTGATCGAGCGCAATCTGGCAATGCAGTTCGCCGGGCGTGCCAAGCTCCACTTCGATCCGGCGGGCGTGGTGTTCGATCTGTGCGCCCCGCTGGCCGCCGACGGCGGCGTCCCGCAACCCTGAGCCATCTCCCGTTCACCGCATTTTCGACGGATGGTTTCGTTTCGCGCCGGGGACCGCTAGGGTCCCCGCGTCACGAATCCGTCAAGGAGCCGATCGGCCATGGTTGCGACCGACATTGCCAACCGGGTTTGGAGCCACGCCTTCAAACTCGATCCGATCGTGCGCAGCCTGCTGGACACGGATTTCTACAAGCTGCTCATGCTGCAGATGATCTGGGGCCTGCATCGCGACGTCGACGCGACCTTCGAGCTGATCAACCGGACGAAGTCGATCCGCATCGCCGACGAGATCGACGAGGGTGAACTACGCGCCCAGCTCGACTATACGCGGTCGTTGCGCTTCACCAAGCGCGAGATGATCTGGCTGGCGGGCAACACCTTCTATGGAACGGCCCAGATCTTCCAGCCGCCGTTCCTGAAGTGGCTCGAGGATTTCCGGCTTCCCGAATATGAATTGCGCAAGGCCGACGGCCAGTACGAGCTGCGGTTTCATGGCCGCTGGACCGACACGACCATGTGGGAGGTGCCGGCGCTGGCGATCATCAACGAGCTGCGCTCCCGCTCCGCCATGGCCGGGCTCGGCAAGTTCGAACTCGACGTGCTTTATGCCCGCGCGAAGGCGAAGATGTGGAACAAGGTGGAGCGGTTGCGCCAGCTGCCCGACATCCGCCTCTCGGATTTCGGCACCCGCCGCCGGCACAGCTTTCTTTGGCAGCGCTGGTGCGTCGAAGCGCTGAAGGAGGGGCTGGGCGACAACTTCATCGGGACCAGCAACGTTCTCCTGGCCATGGAAAACGACCTGGAGGCGATCGGCACCAACGCGCACGAACTGCCGATGGTGCTGGCGGCGCTGGCCGACGACGACGAGGCCTTGCGCCAGACGCCCTACCGCGTGTTCGAGGAATGGCAACGGTATTATCATGGCAATCTGCTGGTGGTGCTGCCCGACACGTTCGGCACATCCGCCTTCCTCGACAGGGCGCCGCCCTGGCTGGCCCGCTGGACCGGCTTCCGGCCGGATTCCGCGCCACCGATCGAGGCCGGCGAGGCGATCATGGACTGGTGGCGCTCCAAGGGCGAAGACCCGCGCGACAAGCTCTTGATCTTTTCCGACGCGATGGACGTCGACAGCATCGAGGCGGTCTACAAGCATTTCGACGGCCGCGTGCGCCTGTCCTTTGGCTGGGGCACCAACCTCACCAACGATTTCCGCGGCGTCGCGCCGGAAACGGCGGCGGCCAATCTCGGCGCGATTTCCGTCGTCTGCAAGGTGACCGAGGCCAATGGCCGGCCGGCGGTCAAGCTGTCGGACAATCCCAACAAGGCGACCGGCCGTGCGAGCGAGATCGAGCGCTATCAGCGGGTCTTCGGCAAGAGCGAGTTCGCTCCGCGCGAAGTGCTGGTCTGATCGTTGCAGGTGTGAGGCCCAACCGGGGGAGAGGACAGATGGACCCGGATTCCAGGTGATCGACGGGGCCTGCCATTGCGGCACGGTTCGCTTCCGGGTCCGTCTCACGGACGGGCTGCGCACGGCGCGCCGGTGCAATTGCTCCTATTGCGCGATGCGCGGCGCAATTGCGGTCTCCGCAGAGGTCGGCAATCTCGACATCCTATCCGGCGAAGAGAGGCTGACGCTCTATCGGTTCGGCACGATGACCGCCGAGCACTATTTCTGCTCGCGGTGCGGCATCTATACCCATCATCGGCGGCGCTCCAATCCGAACCAATACGGCGTCAATGTCGCCTGCCTCGAGGGCGTCAGCCCCTTCGACTTCGCCGAAGTCCCGGTCAACGAGGGCCGTAGCCATCCCAGCGACCGCGAGGGTGGAGGCGGGTCCCAGGTGGCCGGCATCCTGAAATTCATCCCGACCCCATGAGATCAATTCGCTTCGAATGGCAGACTGAGTAGCAGGATCGTCCATTATTCTAGCCGGTTTGGCCCTATCGTGGCCGAGACTGTGGCTATAGGTTGCAAGCCAACGGCGAGGAGGAGGAAAGCGAGAAGCTTTCGACGCCGAGGGAGGAACGAGCGATGCTCGCGGGTGACGGAGGCGTTGCCGCACGGTCCTTTGAGACAGGTGCTTTGGCAGCCGTGCGGCTTCAGGCTGTAGATCGGGTCGCCGCCGGACACGCGGCTGCCGATTTTGGCCGGGGTCATGCGAGCGCGCCCTTGCGTGCTTCGGCAGCAAACCGATCGTTCTTCTTCGAAAAGTTTCGAAATGCCGCGGCTCTTCTTTCGCAGGGCCGCCGCTTCGTATCGCACCCTCACAATATTGCGACAGGATTGTCTTTTCCGGCCGGGTCCGGAAAAGGGCGAATTTCGGCAGCCGGTTGTCCGGTCGCCGAATGGAGGCGGGACGGCGTCACTCCACGGGAGTGGTGACGCTGTCCTTGGAGCGCGTCGGCTGCCGAAACGGCCTTCGATGCGCGAAAACAGGGAGTCGGAGGAACAAGCAACATGCGATTGATCAACACATTGATGGCGGGCATGGCGATTGCGCTGATCGCCACCGCCGGCCCGGCCGCGGCCCAGGACAAGGGAACCGTCGGGATCGCCATGCCGACCAAGTCGTCGGCCCGCTGGATCGCCGACGGCGACAACATGGTCAAGCAGTTCCAGGCTGCGGGCTACAAGACCGACCTGCAGTACGCCGAGGACGACATTCCGAACCAGCTCGCCCAGATCGAGAACATGGTGACGAAGGGCGACGCCGCCCTGGTCATCGCCGCGATCGACGGCACCACCTTGTCCAACGTGCTGGCCAATGCGGCCGCCATGGACATTCCGGTCATCGCCTACGACCGGTTGATCCGCGATTCGGAAAACGTCGACTACTACGCCACCTTCGACAACTTCAAGGTCGGCGTGCAGCAGGCGACCTCTCTCGTCGAGGGGCTGAAGGCGCGTTTCCCCAACGTCAAGCCGTGGAACGTCGAGCTGTTCGGCGGTTCGCCCGACGACAACAACGCCTACTTCTTCTACGATGGCGGCATGAGCGTGCTGCAGCCGCTGATCGACGAGGGCCAGATCGACATCGTCTCCGGCCAGATGGGCATGGATACCGTCGGCACGCTGCGCTGGGACGGTGCGGTGGCACAGGCCCGCATGGACAACCTGCTCTCGGCCAACTACACCGACAAGCAGCTGCACGGCGTGCTATCGCCCTATGACGGTCTGTCGATCGGCATCATCTCGTCGGTCAAGGGCGTCGGCTACGGCTCGGGCGACACGCCGATGCCGATCATCACCGGCCAGGACGCCGAGGTCCCGTCGATCAAGGCGATCATCCGCGGCGACCAGTACTCGACGATCTTCAAGGACACCCGCGCGCTCGCCGCGCAGACTGTCCAGATGGTCGACGCCGTGCTGAGCGGCGGCGAGCCCGAGGTCAACGACACCAAGACCTACGACAACGGCGTCAAGGTCGTGCCGTCCTACCTGCTCGAGCCGACCCCGGTGACCAAGGACAACTGGGAGAAGGTTCTGGTCGATAGCGGCTACTACACCGCCGACCAGGTCAAGTAGTCGATCGCGCGGGGAGCGGGCGGCCCGGCCGTCCGCTTTCCAACCCCCTGCGGACGGTCTTCGTGCCGGTCCGCTTCTCGGCCCCTCGCGGGCGGCCCGGTGCCGCGCGCTCTGGTCCTTGTGGACCTCCGACCGCGCCGGCTCCCGGCCCGGCGGGTCAGCGGCCGAACGTTTTCGAGGCTACGGCATGGCTGCCATCCTGGAAATGCAGAACATCACCAAGACCTTCCCTGGTGTGAAGGCGCTCGACACCGTCAATCTGAGCGTCGAGGAGGGAGAGATCCACGCTCTGGTGGGCGAGAACGGCGCCGGCAAGTCGACGCTGATGAACGTGCTGTCGGGCATCTATCCCTACGGCTCCTACGACGGCACGATCCTGTTTCGCGGTGAGGAGTGCCGCTTCAACGGCATCGCCGACAGCGAGGCCAAGGGCATCGTCATCATCCACCAAGAACTCGCGTTAGTGCCGCTGATGTCGATCGCCGAGAACATCTTCCTCGGCAACGAGCGGGCCAGGGGCGGCGTCATCGACTGGCAGGAGACCCGGCGCCGGACCGCCGAGCTGCTCGCCCGCGTCGGCCTGAAGGAATCGCCGCGCACGCTGGTCACCAATCTCGGCCTCGGCAAGCAGCAGCTGGTGGAGATCGCCAAGGCGCTGTCGAAGGAGGTCAAGCTCCTGATCCTCGACGAGCCGACCTCGAGCCTCAACGAGACCGACAGCGACGCTCTGCTCGACCTGCTGCTGGAGCTGAAGGCGCGCGGCATCTCCTCGGTGCTCATCTCGCACAAGCTGAACGAGGTGTCGCGGGTCGCCGACACCATCTCGGTGCTACGCGACGGCATGGCCGTTTCCACCCTCGACTGTCACGCCGAGGCGATCAGCGAGGACCGCATCATCCGCGACATGGTCGGCCGCTCGATGTCCGACCGCTATCCGGCGCGCACGCCCAAGATCGACGGCGTCGCCATGGAGGTGAAGGACTGGACGGTCCACCATCCGATCCACGCCGACCGCAAGGTGGTCGACAGCGTCAGCTTCACGGTGCATCGCGGCGAGGTGGTCGGCATCGCCGGGCTGATGGGCGCCGGGCGCACCGAACTCGCCATGAGCCTGTTCGGTCGGGCCTACGGCCGCAACATTTCCGGCGAGATCTGGTTGCACGGCGAGAAGATCGACAATTCCACCGTCCACCGCACGCTGTCGCAAGGCATCTGCTACGTCACCGAGGACCGCAAGGCCTACGGCCTGGTGCTGGACGACACGATCCGCCACAACGTACCGCTGGCCCATCTGGAAGGCATCGCCAACGGCATCGTCGTCGACGATCCCAAGGAGCTGGCGGTCGCCCAGGAGTATCGCCAGAAGCTCAGGATCAAGACGCCAAACGTGGGCCAGAAGGCGATCAACCTATCCGGCGGCAATCAGCAGAAGGTGGTGCTGGCCAAATGGCTGTTCGCCGGCCCAGAGGTGCTCATCCTCGACGAGCCGACGCGCGGCATCGACGTCGGCGCGAAGTTCGAAATCTATTCCATCATCAACGACCTCGCTGACAGCGGCAAAGGCATCGTCATGATCTCGTCCGAGATGCCGGAACTGCTCGGCATGTGCGACCGGATCTACGTCATGAACGAGGGCCGCTTCATCGGCGAATTGCCCGGCAGCGAAGCGTCGCAGGAAAAGATCATGGCGATGATCGTCAGGAGCGGGAGGTAATCTCATGGATCAGCAAGCAGTCGGTACGCCCGCCCAGGCCTCGCCCAGAGCCAGCGGCTGGCACTTCCTGCGCAGCAACATGCGCGAATACGGCATTCTCATCGCGCTCGTCGTGATCATGGCGTTCTTCCAGATCATGACCGGCGGCATCCTGATGCGGCCGGTCAACCTGACCAACCTGGTGCTGCAGAACAGCTACGTCGTGATCATGGCGCTCGGCATGCTCCTGGTGATCGTCGCCGGCCACATCGACCTGTCCGTCGGCTCGGTCGCGGGCTTCATCGGCGGGCTCGCCGCGGTGATGATGGTTGAATGGCACATACCCTATCTGCCCGCTGCCATCGCCTGCCTCGCCGTCGGCGCGCTGATCGGCATGGCCCAGGGCTACTGGATCGCCTATTTCAAGATCCCCGCCTTCATCGTGACGCTGGCCGGCATGCTGGTGTTCAGGGGCTTGGCGCTGTGGCTGCTCGAGGGCCAGTCCGTCGGCCCGTTCCCCTCGACCTTCCAGCTGCTCTCCTCCGGCTTCGTGCCCGACGTCTTCGGTGGCGGCCGCTTCAACGTGCTGTCGCTGGTGCTCGGCATCGTCACGGCGGTCGCCTTCCTGTGGGTGAACGTGCGCAGCCGGCGGCATCTGGAGGAAAGCGGCAACGTCGAGGAGCCGATCTCCTTCTTCATCGGCCGCAACGCCATCATCGCCTTCGCGCTGGTCTATCTCGGCTACGTCATGGCGACGTTCCGCGGCCTGCCGAACGTCCTCATCATCATGGCGCTCTTGATCGGCGTCTACGCCTTCCTGTCCTCGCGCACGACGATCGGCCGGCGCATCTACGCCGTCGGCGGCAACGAGAAGGCGGCGCGGCTGTCCGGCATCAACACGCCGCGGCTGGTGTTCCTGACCTTTGCCAACATGGGCATGCTGGCGGCGCTCGCCGGCCTCGTCTTCGCCGCCCGCCTCAACACCGCGACGCCCAAGGCCGGCCTCGGCTTCGAGCTGGACGTCATCGCGGCGGTATTCATCGGCGGCGCCTCGATGTCGGGCGGCTCGGGCACGATCATCGGTGCGGTGGTCGGCGCTTTCATCATGGGCGTCATGAACAACGGCATGTCGATCCTCGGCATCGGCATCGACATGCAGCAGATGATCAAGGGGCTGGTGCTCCTGGCCGCCGTGATCTTCGACGTCTATAACAGAAGCCGGGCTTAAGACACCGGTCCAACGGGCCCGCGATCGAGGGGGCGGGCCCGGCACCTTCCGGCGGCGCGGGCGATGTCGGCCATCATGGGGAGGAACCTGTCATGCCAGCCGTCGAACCACTTGCCGCGCGACCGCTGTCCGATGCCGTGTGCCAGCTTGGCGAAGGTCCGACCTACGACCCGGCGGCGGATGCGTTGTTCTGGTTCGACATCGTCGAGAAGAAGCTGTTCGAACACCGGTTCCCCACCGGCGAAACGGTGGTGCACGCGCTGCCTTTCATGGCGAGCTCGCTGGCGCTGCTCGACGACGACCGCCACGTGATCCTGGCCGAGGACGGGCTTTATCTGCGCCAAAAACGCGACGGAGAACTCAGCCTCGTGGCGCCGCTGGAGGCTGACAACGCGGTCACCCGATCGAACGATGCGCGGGTCCATCCATCCGGCGCGTTCTGGATGGGGACCATGGGCAAGAACGCCGAGAAGGGGGCCGGGACCATCTACTGGTTCCATCGCGGCGAGATCCGCACGCTTTATTCGCGGATCACGATTCCCAACGCCATCTGCTTTTCGCCGGATGGGGCGTTGGCCTATTTCACCGACACCAAGGCCCATATCCTGCATCGTGTCGAGGTCGATCCGGCCAACGGGCTGCCCGTCGGCGTGCCGACGATCTTCAACGATTATCGCGGCGAGGCGGGAGGCCAGGACGGCGCGGTCTGCGACGCCGACGGGCTGGTGTGGAACGCCTGCTACGGGACCGGCCGGCTCGATGTCTACGCGCCCTCGGGCGAGCGCGTCCGCTCGTACGGATTGCCGGCCAGCCAGCTCACTTGTCCAGCGTTCATCGGAGCCAAGGCGAACGGGCTGGCGGTGACCAGCGCCTGGGAAGGCATGAGCAGGGAGCGGCGCGCCGACGAACGGGCCGCGGGCCAGACCTTTCTTCTCGACCTTGCGGTCAGCGGACGGCTGGAGCCCAGGATCGCACTGGGATCGTGACGCACGGCCGGACGAGCCGGCGCTGTTTCGGGGCCTCGACCATCAGCCGGCGAGCGGACGGGCCTTGAGCCAGAGAAACAACGGCACCCGTGTCCAGCGCTCCAGGCGTTTCATCGCGCCGCTGCAATCGGGCCGCGGTTCGGCAAGCGCGGTGACGGCGAGGCCGGCGCCAGCGAGCGCTGCGACATAGGCTTCGAGAGGCTGCGACCAGCCGGCGAATCGCATTGCCAGGCCGTCGCGCTCCTCGGTGCCTTCGAAGCGCTGCCGGCCGAAATAGGACCCCGTCAGAACAAAGGCGGCGTCGGGGTCCTCGTCGGCAAATCGGCCGCGATCGGTGAAGGGATGGACGATCGACACGATGAGCGTGCCGGTCGGTCGCAACACCCGGCCGATCTCCTTTGCGGCCCCTGGAACGTCCTCGACGTCCATCAGCATGTTGTAGGCGATCACTCGATCGAAGCTGCCGGTCTCGAAGGGAAGGTCGGCGGCACCGGCGACCGCATAGGCATGGGCCGAATCGGCCTGGCGGGCGGCTTCGACGAAGTCACGGACCGGATCGGCAGCCGTCACCCGGTAGCCGAGGGCCTTGAGTTCGCGGGAGACCCGCCCCTCGCCGCAGCCGATGTCGAGAACCGTGCCGGTCCCCGTCCCGACGAAGCGCGCGAAGGCCTCGCGATAGCGCCAGAATGCGTCGTGATCCGGCGCGCGCGCCCAGGCGATCCACTCCTGGGCGACGCGTGACCAGTGGTCCTGGTCGAGCGATGGCTGGCGCACGGCGAATTCCTCCCGAAAGCGATGGCAGGCGGCTGCTCCGAAACACATAAGCGCCGGGTTCAGCCTCCGTTTCAATGCGCCGATGCGGATTTTGACGCGCCGGCGCCGGGCGGCGATCAACTGCCACCGGTGGTGGGAAGCTCGATGGAGCCGGCCTCCAGATGCTTGGCGATCTCGTCGCGCAGATAGTCGATCATGCGTTCCGACAAAGGATCGAGCCGATTGGCGCGTGGCCGAATGACGCCGAAGGCCACCCAGCGCTCCGGCTTGAAGGGCCGCATCGAGACGACACCGGGCGCCAGCGCCAGCGTGCTCAGCCGATCGATCACGGTGACGCCGGCGCCGTTGGCCACGAGGTGCTGCATGATCTGCGACGAGCCCGCCAGCAGCAGGCGCCGCGGCCGCACGTCGTGGGCCTCGAACAGCTCGTCGATCTGGCGCCGCAGCAGCAGGCCGGGGAACTGGGTGACCAGCACCTGCAGGGCGGTGCGCACCAGCGGGATGCCGACGGCGGCGCGATGACCGACCGGCACGTTGCCGAAGCCGAAATCGTATTCGCGCCCGCCGATCCAGAAGTCCAGATCGCGCCGGGCGCGCAGGTCGAGCGACACCTCGACGTCGGGATGCTCGCGAGAGAACCGGGCGACGGCCGGCGAGACGATCGACAGCGCGGTGCGCGGCATGGTGACGAGCCGCAACCGCCGCACGGAGCTGGAGCGGATCTCGGCGGCGATGCGCGGAATTTCGTCCAGATGTATGAGGATGCGGCTCGCCTCCCGCTCGAAGGCCGCGCCCTGCTCGGTCAGCACCAGACGGCGCCGGTCGCGCTTGAAAAGCGACAGCTGAAGCTCGCTCTCCAGAAGCGAGATGAGCCGGCTGATCGCCGGCTGGCTGAGGTTGAGCGTCTGCGCCGCCGCGCTCATCGAACCCTCGGCGACGATGGCGCGAAAGGCCCGCAGGGCTTTGATGTTCATCCGGAACCCTCCCCACGCCGAATTATCACAAAATTCGATCAAGTCATTCGTTCAATGCAAGATTGGCATGGAGCGAAGGACGTAAGGTCAAGCAAGAGGAGGAGAGGCATGACAGTCTCATCAGGCGCACCGCGAGCCGAGGATCTGCGCGCCGCAGAAGCCAGGATCGCGGCTCTGCCGGAGCGGCGGCATTTCGAATATTCCGGCGGGGTTCTGTCCTATCGGCAGGCCGGAGCCGGGCCGACCATCGTGTTTCTGCACGGATTGCTCGGAAGTTCGAGCAGCTGGATCCGGCAGATGGAGGCTCTGTCCGGGCGGTTCCGGGTCGTTGCGTGGGATGCGCCGGGCTATGGGCAGTCGAGCCTGGTTGCCAGCGACATCATCGCCTATGCCGATGCGCTGGCCGCCCTGCTGCGGCATCTCGGCGGCGAGGACGTCACCGTCGTCGGCCACTCCATGGGCGGCGCCGTGGCCACCGCCGCGGCGGCCGTTCTTCCCGCCGTTCGCCTGGACCGTCTGGTGCTGTCCTGTACCCATGCCGGCTATGCCGCTGCGCCGGGCACGCCGCCGACCGAGAAACTGACCCAGCGGATCGCCAATTTGAAGTCGGCGGGCCCGGAGGCGTACGGCCTGACACGGGCCCAGGCCATGGTGGCGCCGGAAACGTCGCCGTCGGTCGTCGCCCTGGCGGCATGCATCGCGGCGGAGACCCATCCCGACGGGCTGTTCAACGCCACGAGGGCGCTGCAATTCGCCAATTGCCGGCCGTTTTACGAGCGGATTGCAGTGCCGACGCTCGCGCTGTTCGCAGAGCGCGATCCGGTGGTGCGGCCGGAATTGAGCGCGGAGTTGCGCCGTCTCACGCCCTTTGCCCGGCATGTCGACCTGCCTGATGTGGGGCACGCCCCGTATCTCGAAGCCCCCGAAGCCTATTCGCACCACATCCAGCTTTTTGCCTCGATGAATCGAGCTTGGGAGTGACCGGACAAAATCGAACCAAGGAGGGAGGAGGGATATGACCGGTTTTCTGATAGGTCTTATCGTAACGATGATTGTGGTGTGGCTGATCATCAAAAAGTATCAGCCGCATACGGTGCTTTTGCTGGCGGGGCTGTTCCTGCTGGCAGCGACGCTGGTGGTCAACCCCGACAGCTCGATCCTCTATGAAGACGCCCAGTCGACGGGTTGGGTCGGCTTCGACATCTTCGCTTACGTCGAGGGCGCCCTGGCCAATCGTGCCGCCGGTCTCGGTCTGATCATCATGGCGGCCGGCGGGTTTGCCCGCTACATGGATCAGATCGGCTCGACCGACGCGATGGTCTCCGTCTGCATCAAGCCGCTGAAGCTCCTGAGTGCGCCCTACGTGGTCCTCGCGCTCGGCTATGTCGTCGGCCAGATCCTGAACATCTTCATCCCCAGCGCGGCCGGCCTCGCCATGCTGCTCCTGGTGACGTTCTTCCCGATGCTGGTTCGGCTCGGCGTCAGCCCGGCGGCGGCTGCGGCGATGATCGGGACGACGGCCGTGCTCGACCTCGGACCGGCGTCGGGCGCCGCCAACCTTGCCGCGAAGACGGCGGGGCTCGATCCGGCGATCTATTTCGCCCAGCATCAGATCCCGATTTCGATCCCGGTCATCCTCGTCATCGCGGCTCTGACCTATGTCACCGCCCGCTATTTCGATCGGCGCGACGGGCACGTGGTCGTCGCCGAAAAGGTCGGCGAGACGCCCGAGACCGAGCCGAGCGCCAAGGCGCCGGCAATCTATGCGCTGCTGCCGATGATCCCGCTCGCGCTGCTTCTGGTGTTCAGCAAGCTCCTGGTCAGCTCGATCAAGCTCGACGTGGTCACGGCCATGGTGCTCGGCGCGCTGCTCGGCCTCTTCTGCGAACTCATCCGGCTGCGCAATGCGCGGGTGGCGCTCAAGGGCTTCATGGCCTTCTTCGAAGGCATGGGACGGATGTTCGCCACGATCGTCTCGCTGATCATCTGCACCGAGACCTTCGCGGCCGGTCTGCAGACCATCGGCGCCGTCGAATTCATGATCGACGCGGCGCGCGAGGGCGGCTTCGGCATCGTGGCCATGACGCTCGTCATGTGTGCCATCGTCGCCGTGACGGCGGTCATCACCGGCTCCGGCAACGCCGCGTTCTTCTCGTTCGGCAGCCTCGCGCCGAACATCACCGGCAATTTCGGCGTGCCTGCCGTCTCCATGCTGCTGCCGATGCAGCTGACGGCCGGCCTGGCGCGGTCGATGTCGCCGGTCGCCGGCGTGATCATCGCGGTCAGCGATGCCGGGCAATGTTCGCCGATCGAGATCGTGCGGCGCACCGCTATCCCGGTCATCGGCGGCATCCTGGTGGTGCTGATCTTCGGCGCGTTCACGGTGTAGCGCGGCACCTCGCCCAACAGGCGGAGGCGATCGATCCGTTTCGCCTCCGCGTCTTTCACACAACCGGGATGCCCGCGCGGACTCCGCCAGCCTTCGCCGCGTGAGGGCATTGCCCGATCAAGAGGAGGAGACCATGACCCGATTGATCTATGCCCTGACGCTTGCGGCCGGGCTTTTGGGCCTGCCGGCGGCCGGACTGGCCGCCGATGACGTGATGGCGTCGAGCCCCGATGCCGAGATGGGAGGCGACGCCAAGGTCGTCGCGATCTACGGCAATTCCTATACCCACTACAACAACAACCTGAACACCCGGCTGAGGGATCTCACCCGGTCGCTGCTGCCGGATGGTGCCAAGGGATACAGCTACCGCGGCATCACCATTTCCAGCGGTCAGCTGGGCTGGCACGAGCCGAATCTGAAATTCCAGAACGGCCTGAAGCACTGGGATGCCGTCATCTTCCAGGGCAATTCCACCGAGCCGGTCGATGAGGATGAGGCCGATCGCCGATATTTCGTCGAGTCGGCGCAAAGCATGGCCAAGATCGCCCACGACGCAGGCTCGAAGGTCGTCTTCTTCATGACCTGGGCGCCGAAGGACGAGCCGGACCAGACGGCGGCCCTGGAAAAGGCCTATTTCGACATCGCCGCGAAGACCGGCAGCTATATGGCCCCGGTCGGATTGGCCTTTGCCCGGGCCGCGCAGGAGCATCCCGAGATCGACCTCTATTTCGTCGACGGCAAGCACCCCTCGCTGGAGGGGACCTATCTGGCGGCCTGCGTCTTCTTTGCGACGCTCTATGACCGATCACCCGTGGGCGGCGATACGCCCATCGGAACCGACATGTCGCTGGAAACGGCAACGGCTCTCCAGACCATTGCCTGGGAGACCGTTCAGGACTTCCGGGCCGCAAAATAGCGCCGGGATAGCTGGAAGGCGACGGAACCTGACGCTCCGAAAGGCGATTTGTTTCTCTCGATCCGTTGATCGGAGGCTCAGAACTCTTCCCAGCTGTCCTCGACGGCGGCGGGCTTGGCCGCAGCACCGCCGGTGCCGGTCGCCTTCATCTGCGGCATCGGCTTGGCCGGACGGGCAGCCGGAGCCGCCGCCTGGCGGCGCGCGGTGCGGGCGCCCTGCGCCTGATGGCCGGCCGAGGTCGCGGTGCGGAACTGCGCGATCAGCCGCGCCAGCTGGTCGGTCTCGTTCGCCAGCGTCTGGGCCGCCGCCGTCGTTTCCTCGACCATCGCCGCGTTCTGCTGCGTCACCTTGTCCATCTGGTCGGCGGCGGTCGAGACCTCCTTCAGGCTGACGGCCTGCTCGCGCGCCGTCCGGGCGATCTCGGAGACCTCCGACGACATCGCGGCCACTTCCGCGACGATCTCCTCCAGGCTCTTGCCCGATGCGGTCACCAGCTCGACGCCGCGGCCGACCTGCTCGCCCGAGCGCGAGATCAACTCCTTGATCTCCTTGGCGGCTTCCGCCGAACGCTGCGCCAGGGCGCGGACTTCCTGCGCGACGACGGCGAAGCCCTTGCCGGCCTCGCCGGCGCGGGCCGCCTCGACACCGGCGTTCAGCGCCAAGAGGTTCGTCTGGAAGGCGATCTCGTCGATCACGCCGATGATCTTGCCGATCTCCTCGGACGATTTCTCGATCTCGGTCATCGCCTCGACCGCCTGGCCGACGATGGCGCCGCCCTTTTCGGCATTGCGCTTGGCGGTCTCGGCGGAGTTCTGGGCACGGCCCGCGCTCTCGGCGGTGTCGTTGACGGCGCGCGTCACCTCGGTGAGCGCTGCGGTGGTCTCTTCCAGGCCGGCGGCCTGCTGCTCGGTGCGCTGGGCGAGGTCGTTCGTTGCGGTGTTGATCTCGTCGAGGCCCGAGCGGATCGAGCCGATCGAGCCGATCACCGAGCCGAAGGTGTCCTCCAGCTTTTCCACCGAGCCGTTGAAGACATCGCAGATCTCCTCGAAGCCCGCCATCTTGGTGCGCTCCATCCGGATCGTCAGGTCGCCGTCCGCAAGGGCGGAGAACACCGGCCCGACATTGCGGATGAAGTCCTGGCGCGCGGCTTCGGTCGCCCGCTCCTGAGCCTGCCGGCGCTCTTCGGCGGCCCGGCGCTCGGATTCCTGATGCTCGGCCTCCATCCGCCGCTTGTCCGCCTCCGACTGTCGGAAGACGACCAGCGCGCGCACCATGTCGCCGACCTCGTCCTTGCGGTTGCCTTCGGGAAGGCTCGCCGTCATGTCGCCGTCGGCGAAGCGCCGCATGGCCGAAGCCGTCAGCACCAGGGGGCCGGTGATCGAGCGGCCGACGACGAAGAGGATCAAGCTGACGGCAACGACGAGGAGGATCGCCGTGCCGACCAGCACCGTCATCACCGTGGAAGCGACGCTTTCACTGGCGCCGAGAGCGGCGGTGCGCGCGTCCTTGACGGTTGTCTGGATAGTCTCGAACAGGGGCTCGATCTTGGCGAAGATGGCGCTCATCTCGTTCTGAAGATCGATCGCCTTCAGAGAGGTCTGGGCATAGGCGTCGAAGTCCGCCTCATAGGTGGCGATGTCGGCCATTGCCTGCTGGTGGGCCACGTCGCTCCCGAACCGGGCCGGCGGCAGGGCGCGCAGTTCCGCCGCCTGCGCGTGCAGCCGATCAATGTATTTCGAACTGCCGCGCAGCATGAAGTCTTTTTCGTGCCGGCGCAGCATGAGCATCATCACCTGCATCTGCGGATCGCCGATCTCTCCCAGCGTCTGCTCGAGGGAATGCACGGCGGCGCGCAGAGAGCCCTGCTGTCCGGAATTCTCGTCCAGGCCGAGGGTGCGATTGGCGTCCGTCGCGGCGACGAACGTCTCCCGATAGTCGGCAAAGAGGCTCTTCATCTGGGCCACGTCGCCTGCGAGCTGCTGGAGTTCGCCATCAGCCGTCAGGGTCGTCAGAGCCGAGAGATCATCGTTCAGCCGCTCGGCAATTTCGGCGTGCGCGGTGGCGTATTTGTCGTCCTTGCGCAGGAGAAAATCCTTTTCGGCACGGCGGCCTTCCAGGAAGTTGATCTCCACATCCATGATCCGGCGCTCGGCGCGCTCCGCCTTTTCGGCGATCTCCTCGTAGGATGAGCTGATCTGCTCTTCGGTCATGAACGTCGCCACGAGAGCGAGCATGCCGACCACCGACACGGCGGCCGCAATGATCATCCGCTGGGAGATCTTCAAATTGGAAAGTTGCACGGAATTCCTCACTGAGCAATACATATCTTTGTCAGTAAGACAAAGAAAATCACGGCCTAATCCCAGTCGGTTCTCTTGAAGATCAATAATCCGGAAGGCGTTAAACACGCGATAACGCAGGGGCTTACGCTCAAGCCGGTAAAGTCGTGCCGGCGAGCACCGTATCCAAACCGCTACACAAGGCATCCGCGCAGGCGGCAATGCGCGCCGGCGAGCCGTCTGCGGCCAACAGTTCCTGGATGTGGTTCGCCATGCCAGCAGGCACGCGCGGCAGGGCGGCCGCCGCGTCGACAAGCCGTTTCTCGCCCGGATGAAGGGCGCGGTTGGCTGCGAACAACACGTCGAAATAGCTGGCCAGAAAGGCGGCCGTGCGGTGATTGACCGAGACCCGGTCGCCGCGTGTCGCAGCCTTGATCATCTGGTCACGGAAGGCGCTGAACGAGCCGCTCAGAAGCGGACGGTTCCTGGCGACGATGGCGCGGGCCAGCGCATCCGGATAGGGCTGGCCGGCGCGGTCCTGCAACGTGGCAAACCAGCCCGTGCGATCGAACAGCGGCCGGGCGGTCGCGATATTGTGCCAGATGCAGGTGGAATAGCCGATCTGCGGCTCGTGTCGGTCGAGGACCCGATCGAGTTGCTCCTCGGTCCAGACGCGTGTCCGGTACATCACGTCGACATGAAGACCGGATGCGGCCTCGGTCCATTCGTCGCCGGTCTCCCAGAAGCGGTTGTCGATTTCGCGACGGCTGCTCCTGGGCGCGATCAAGGCGGTGCGACCGGCGACCGGCACCTCCGTGTCGCTATAGACATAAAGGTCGATATCGGACGTGGCGTCGGCCGTTCCGGTGGCGCGTGACCCGCCTAAGGCGACGGCGACGACCTCCGGCATGGCGCCGAATGCCGCCGCAAGGGCCGAGGCGAGAGCATCGGTCTCGTCGTCCTTGCGCGGAGGATGCTCTGTACCGCGGCCGGCCATGGTGCCTCCCGAAGACCTACGCCGCGCTATGCGGATTTTGGCGCGATCGTCTGGATCACCTCGAAGGTCTCCAGCTCGGGGTGTCCGAGATATTTCGGCTTGTGGTCGCCTGCGCTGCGGTGGGACATGCGAAAGGCTTCCGATTTCGTCCAGTCTTCGAACGCCTGCCGCGACGCCCAGAGCGTATGAGACGAATAGAGCGTGTGATCGTCGCGTTTCGATCCTTTGAGCATGTGGAACTCTACGAACCCTGGGACGCTTTGCAACTGGGAGTCGCGGTTTCGCCAAACGGCTTCGAACTCGTCTTCCGAGCCCGGCAGCACCTTGAAACGGTTCATCGCGATGAACATGACATGACCTCTTATTCGTTCGGTCCGAGGAGAGCATCCTTCGTCCGAGCGCACCATCGCCGGTCGGGACGGTAGGGGCAAGTGCGAAAGATCGGTTTCAGCATGCCGAGGCTTGGGGGCTCGCCATGGCGTCTTGTATCATATAAAGAAGTGTTTATGTCTTCCGGCACGATCCGTTGAGAAGGTGACGCATGAGCGCATGGACTGACTCGCTTTTCGGCTCCGAACGGGCCGCCGACCGCCAGAGCGACGCCTTCGCGGCGCTGACGGCGGCGGCGCGCGAGCGCATTCTGATTCTCGATGGTGCCATGGGCACGCAGATCCAGGGGTTGGGCTTCGGCGAGGAGCATTTCCGCGGCGACCGTTTCGTCGGCTGCGAGTGCCATCTGAAGGGCAACAACGACCTGCTGACGCTGACCCAGCCCCAGGCGATCGAGGACATCCACTACGCTTATGCGATAGCGGGTGCCGATATTCTGGAGACCAACACCTTCTCCTCGACCACCATCGCCCAGGCCGACTACGGCATGGAGGCGGCGGTCTACGAGCTCAATCGCGACGGCGCCCGGCTGGCGCGTCGCGCCGCGATCCGCGCCGAAAAGGAAGACGGCCGGCGCCGCTTCGTCGCCGGCGCGGTAGGGCCGACCAACCGCACCGCCTCGATCTCGCCGGACGTCAACCGGCCGGGCTTTCGCGCCATCTCCTTCGACGAGCTGAAGACCGCCTATGCCGAGCAGATCGGCGGACTGATCGACGGCGGCGCCGACATCATCCTGATCGAGACGATCTTCGACACGCTGAACGCCAAGGCCGCGGTGTTCGCGGCCGAGGAAGTGTTCGAGGAGAAGGGCGTCAGCCTGCCGGTGATGATCTCCGGCACGATCACCGACCTCTCGGGGCGCACGCTCTCCGGCCAGACGCCGACGGCCTTCTGGTATTCGCTACGCCATGCCCGGCCCTTCACGATCGGGCTCAACTGCGCGCTCGGCGCGGCTGCGATGCGCGGCCATCTGGCGGAGCTGTCCGGCATTGCCGACACCTTCGTCTGCGCTTATCCGAATGCGGGCCTGCCCAACGAGTTCGGCGAATACGACGAGACGCCGGAGATGATGGCGGCGCAGGTGGAAGGCTTCGCGCGCGACGGCCTCGTCAACGTCGTCGGCGGCTGCTGCGGGTCGACGCCGGATCACATCCGGGCGATCGCCGAGGCGGTCTCCCGCCACAAGCCGAGGGCGATCCCGCAGATCGAGCGCCGGCTGCGCCTGTCGGGCCTTGAGCCGTTCACGCTCACCGACGACATTCCCTTCGTCAATGTCGGCGAGCGCACCAACGTCACCGGCTCGGCGCGCTTTCGCAAGCTGATCAAGAACGGCGACTATTCTGCCGCCCTCGACGTCGCCCGCGACCAGGTGGAGAACGGCGCCCAGGTCATCGACATCAACATGGACGAGGGCCTGATCGATTCGAAGGCGGTGATGGTGGAATATCTCAACCTCGTCGCCTCCGAGCCGGACATCGCCAAGGTGCCGGTGATGATCGACTCTTCCAAGTGGGAGGTCATCGAGGCGGGCCTGAAGTGCGTCCAGGGCAAGGCGCTGGTCAACTCCATCTCGATGAAGGAGGGGGAAGAAGCATTCCTCCATCACGCGCGTCTGTGCCGGGCCTATGGCGCGGCGGTCGTGGTCATGGCCTTCGACGAGACCGGCCAGGCCGACACCTACGAGCGCAAGGTCGAGATCTGCACCCGGGCCTACAAGCTGTTGACCGAAGAGGCCGGGTTCCCGCCCGAGGACATCATCTTCGATCCCAACATCTTCGCGGTGGCGACCGGCATCGAGGAGCATGCCGGCTATGGCGTCGCCTTCATCGAGGCGACGCGCACCATCCGCCGGACGCTGCCGCACGCCCATATTTCGGGCGGCGTGTCGAACCTCTCCTTCTCGTTTCGCGGCAACGAGCCGGTGCGCGAGGCGATGCACGCCGTCTTCCTCTACCACACCATTCAGGCCGGCATGGACATGGGCATCGTCAATGCCGGCCAGCTCGCGGTCTATGAGTCGATCGACGCCGAACTGCGCGAGGCCTGCGAGGACGTCATCCTCAACCGGACGCCGAAGGACGGCGGCGACGCCACCGAAAAGCTGCTGGCGCTGGCCGAGCGCTATCGCGGGTCCGGCGGTGGCCAGGGGCGCGAGAAGGACATGTCCTGGCGCGAATGGCCGGTGGAAAAACGGCTGGAGCACGCGCTCGTCAACGGCATCACCGAGTTCATCGAGGCGGATACGGAAGAAGCGCGGCAGAAGGCCGAGCGGCCGCTGCATGTGATCGAGGGTCCGCTGATGGCCGGCATGAACGTCGTCGGCGACCTGTTCGGCGCCGGCAAGATGTTCTTGCCCCAGGTGGTCAAGTCGGCGCGGGTGATGAAGCAGGCCGTGGCCGTGCTGCTTCCCTACATGGAGGCCGAGAAGGAGGCCGCCGGCGGGGCTCGCCAGAACGCCGGCAGGATCCTGATGGCAACGGTGAAGGGCGACGTCCACGACATCGGCAAGAACATCGTCGGCGTCGTGCTCGCCTGCAACAATTACGAGGTGATCGATCTCGGCGTCATGGTGCCGTCGGACAAGATCCTGGCCGCGGCGCGGGAGCATGAGGTGGATGTCATCGGGCTGTCCGGACTGATCACGCCGTCGCTCGACGAGATGGTCAACGTCGCCTCCGAGATGGAGCGCGAGGGCTTTGCCATTCCGCTTCTGATCGGCGGTGCCACCACGTCGCGCGTCCACACCGCGGTCAAGATCCATCCGCGCTACGATCGCGGCCAGACCGTCTACGTCACCGACGCAAGCCGCGCCGTCGGCGTCGTCTCCAACCTGTTGTCGAAGGAGGCGCGGGACGGCTACGTCGCCGACATCCGGGCCGAGTACCGAAAGGTCGCCGAGGCGCATGAGCGCGGCCAGCGCGACAAGCAGCGCCTGCCGATCGCCAAGGCGCGCGAGAATGCCTACCGGATCGACTGGGACGCCTACGAGCCGCCGCGCCCGTCCTTCCTCGGAACGCGCGTCTTCGACGACTGGGACTTGGCCGAACTCGCCCGCTATATCGACTGGACGCCGTTCTTCCAGACCTGGGAGATGAAGGGACGTTTCCCAAAGATCCTGGAGGACGAGGCCCAAGGGCAGGCGGCGCGCCAGCTTTATGACGACGCCAAGGCGATGCTCGCCAAGATCATCGAAGAAAAGTGGTTCCGTCCCAAGGCGGTGGTCGGGTTCTGGCGGGCCGGCACGATCGGCGACGACATCGTGCTCTATGAGGACGAAGAGCGCCTGAAGCCTTTTGCCACGCTGCACACGCTGCGCCAGCAGCTTTCGAAGCGCGGTGAACGGTCCAATTTGGCGCTGTCCGACTTCGTGGCGCCGGCGGCGAGCGGCAAGGCCGACTATGTCGGCGGCTTCGTGGTGACGGCCGGCTTCGAGGAAGAGGCGATCGCCGAGCGCTTCGCGCGAGCCAACGACGACTATGCCTCGATCATGGTCAAGGCGCTGGCCGACCGCTTTGCCGAAGCCTTCGCCGAATGCATGCACCAGAGGGTCAGAACCGAGTTCTGGGGGTATGCACCGGACGAGACGATCTCGGACGACGATCTGATCGCGGAGAGCTATCGCGGCATCCGGCCGGCGCCGGGCTATCCCGCCCAGCCCGACCATACGGAGAAGACGACGCTCTTCCAGCTGCTCGACGCGGAAGCCGCCATCGGCGTCAAGCTCACCGAGAGCTATGCCATGTGGCCCGGCTCCTCCGTCTCGGGGCTCTATGTCGCTCATCCCGAGGCGCACTATTTCGGGGTCGCCAAGGTCGAGCGCGACCAGGTCGAAGACTATGCCCGCCGCAAGGGCATGGCGGTGGAAGACGTGGAGCGCTGGCTGGCGCCGATCCTCAACTATGCGCCCGAAGCGATCGGCACGGCGGAGGCGGCCGAGTAACCAGGCCTCCGTCGCGGAATGCGACGTGCTACTGCCCGACCGCCGTCTGCAGCGTTCCGCCGAGATGCTGGCCGGTGCTCTCCAGTTGATCGCCGAGGCTTTCGCGCGCGCTGGGATCGATGATGGCGATCGGCAGCGTGGCGACGGCACCGGCGGCCGAGCCGATGGTCTGGGCCGTGCCCAAGGTCAGCGCGCCGATATGCTCGCCGAGGCTCACATCGGCGTCGGTCACCTTCTGGCCGGCGATCAGCCGGCCGCCGATCAGGCGAACCACCTCCGGACTTGCCGCGAACTTGTTGTGGTTGGTGGCGTCGCCCGCCCGCAAGGCCGACAGATCGAGGACGGTGATGCCGGCCGCTTCCAGCTCGGAGCGATAGGGCTCCTTGTTGGCGTCGATGGCACCGAGCCGATCGACGCCGCCGGCAATCCGCCGCGACAGGCTGAGGGCGCGATCGTCCTGGGAGGTGAAGAGCGTGATGCGCGTTCGCGTCGTATCGATCTCCTGGATCTGCTTTTCGAACACGTCGACGTCCAGGTCCGGCGAGGCCAGGATGACGTTGTCGATCTTGTCCGGCAGATGGCCCCGGCGGATCGCCAGCTGGCGCAGCGCCTCCATGGTCAGCCAACTGCCCATGGAGTGGGCCATGATGGTGATGTTGTCGATGTCCGGACTGGCGGCGGCCTGCGTCAGGATCATTTCGAGCGCGGTGCGCGAATAGGTCGTGCTCTCCCGGTCGTAATTGTAATCGAACACGCTGCCGCCCGACGGCCAGGTGAAAAGGACGGGCGCCGCTTCCATGTTCGAATCGTGGACGATCTGGGCAAAGCGATAGACGGCCTCTTCGTAGCGGTTGTTGAAGCCGTGCACGAAGATCAGCACCCGGCGGCTGGGCCCGACGACCGAATCGTACCAGCGATGGGCACCATCGGCGTCGAGCGGCGAGACGCGGACGACGCTGAAATCCGTGTTGGGATCCGGTGGCAATTTGTCGGGCCAGGCGATCTCGCCGATCGTGCGGTTCTGGTCCGGCGGGATCGACACCACGATATTGTCGAGGGAGAGGCTCGTGCCGCGCGCTCCACTGAACAGAACGCCCGGCTCGGAGGATGGCGCCCGCGTCGTGGCGACCAGCATGTCGACGGTGCTCGCGCCCGGTACGGTGCTGCCGAGCGGCAACAGCACGCCTTCATGCGTCACGCACCCTGCCAGAGCGAGGCCGGCAAGGGCCAGAGACACGACGACACCGGTCAGACGCGATCTGCGCCAAGGAAAGACGAAAGCCATGGGCGCCTTAAGCCCGATCCGGTCACATCCGTCCAGCACCGGAACCGGAACAAGACCGTGAAGACCTGGTTTCCGCGGTCGCGTGGCCCGTCCGCAACGCCGAACAACGGAGCTGGACGGCGACCACGCTGAGGCCCCATCGGTCCCGGTGGTGCAATTCCGACGCTCGTTGCGTTAAGGTGAACCGATGGCTGTTGGTTTCAGGACCGCCCCGGCGGCCATGGCTGCGGGAACGACATGACGGAAGGGGCGTTTCGGCCCTATCGCACAAACCGGGACGAGGGGATCTCTAGGCTATGGCAGTGCAGCACTATGTGATCGTCCAGCATGACGGAGGATGGGCCTATCGGGTCGGCGAGGTCTATTCCGAGACGTTTGCCAGTCACGACGAGGCGCTTGCCGCTGCGCGGGACGCCGCCGAGCGGCAACAGCTCTCCGGCGAGGATGTCGGCATCTCCTACGAGGATCGGCGCGGGCGCTGGCACGACGAAGTCGCCCAGGGCGACGACCGCCCGGTGACCGAGGTCGACGATCTTCCTCCCGCCGGATGAACTATCGCGCGTGTCCAAACCTTGCGCGATAGGGCTCGCCGCTTTCATCGGGGCGCATCGCGTAGCGAGAATGCCGAGCCGGCGACCCGTTCGGCTCCTGTAACGGCGTCAGACAACGCAGGCTCCGCCATTACGAGGGGCTGCATCCTCGTTCGTCGTCGCGCTTTTCTCTATGTCGGCGATGTCGGGCTGGCCATAGGGCGCTGTCTCGTCAAGGGCGAACCTTCGCCACGATTATTCTTCCAGCAGCGACAATAGGTTGTCCGGAAAACTCCGGCCGGCCGTTTGACAGCGTGCCGCGGATCGCCAACTATCCAGTGTGCAGAGAGCGATTCACGATATTCAGGCTCGAAGCGAGCTTCGCACACGGCACACGGAGATTGTCGGGGTTGACCCTCATTCGCAGAGCCTGCTGCCGCACGGTCCGAGCGCCGAAAATGGCGGGCATCGTCCCGGCTTCCATGCCCGATCTTCGCCGCGCGCCGTGCGCGGCATAGTGTCCTCCCTGTCATCAGTAGTGTCCTGCCTGTGTCGATAATCCTCTACTTTGACGAAAGCGGCCTTCGGTCCGTGCGGCCAGATGGCCTTGCGACCGCTCTATGCTGCCGGATCGAAGCGGCATAAAGGTCCGGGAAACAATAGAGAACGATCAGCGTCATGTTACAGGATCTGTCCGACCCATCGACCGGCGTGGACCTGAAAGGCCCCGAGGCTGCCAAGTCCGTGGTTCACGCGCCGCCGGGTGAGGCGTTCTCTGTCCCGGGCTATCTCAAGCGCATCTACACATGGTGCTATCTGCATCCCAGGATGGTGCCGCTGCTGGACCGCCAGATCGTGGCCCAGGCGATCCTGTGGGGCAATTTCGGGCGGCTGACCCGGCGGGCGCTGGAGGAGTTCGGCCCCGGCCAGCATGTGCTGCAGCCCGCGCACGCCTACGGCCTGGTCGCCCGTCAGTTGGCGGAACGCCTCGGCCCGGACGGCCATCTCGACCTGAGCGACATCGCGCCGATCCAGGTCGAGCGTGGACATCGCAAGCTGGCGGGCCTCGGCAACGTCACGGTCTGGCGTGCCGATGCGGCGCATCCGCCGCAACGCGACTATGACGGCATCAACTGCTTCTTCCTGCTGCATGAAGTGCCCGACAGCTACAAACGGCGCATCGTCGATTCGCTGCTCGGAGCGCTGAAACCGGGCGGCAAGGCGGTGTTCATCGACTATCACCGCACCCGTCCGCTGCATCCGCTGCGGCCCGTCATGTGGTCGGTCTTCCGTTTCCTGGAGCCGTTCGCCAACAGCCTGTGCTCGTCGGAGATCCGCAATTTCGCGTCCCACGCCGAGAACTTCGAGTGGAGCAAGGAAACCTATTTCGGCGGGCTCTACCAGAAGGTCGTGGCGCGGCGCGTCGGCGCTATCGAGAGCTAGGCGGGTACGGCACGACACTGCACGAACGCTGTCGCCCTGCGGGACATGCCCGGAACAAGACGTCGCAGGCATGCGATCGCCCGGTGCCTCCAAGGCGTTCGGGCGACGGGGACCTGTAGACCCGGGATCCACGAGGATTTCGGACGTTTTGCCCCCGCGGCTGGGCCGGCGAACGCGGCGGCAAAAGAAGCACAGTGAGCGCTGAAAGGGTCTGATCGAGCGGACCTGCGGCAATTATCCCTTTGGACCCCAACGCCATCGGACGTCACATTGGAGCGGGCGACCATGCGGCTGCAGGTCGACAGTTGGGTAATTCAGTCAAGAACGATCAGGTCTCATGCTCCAAAATATCTCTGAAACACACTTCGGTTCGCAATTGGAGGGACCGATGCCGACGATGGTCGGCTCGACCGGTCCGGATGCGACCGGCGCAGCGGTTCCTGAATACCTCCGTCGCATCTACACTTGGTGCTACCTGCATCCGAAGATGGTGCCGCTGCTCGACCGGCAGCTCGTGGTTCAGACGATTCTGTGGGGCAATGCCGACCGTCTGATCGACCGGGCCCTGGAGGAGTTCCGCCCGGGCCAGGACGTCTATCAGCCGGCCCATGCCTATGGCTTCGTTGCGCCGAAACTGGCCGATTTGGTGGGGCCGGAAGGGCATCTCGACATTATCGACGTCGCTCCTATCCAGGTCGGGCGCCTGCACCGCAAGCTGGACGATCGGGACAATGTGACGATCTGGCGGGCGGACGCCGCCAATCCGCCACGCCGCCAGTATGACGCGATCAACAGCTTCTTCCTGCTGCACGAGATCCCCGACGACTACAAGCATCGGGTCGTCGATTCGCTGCTCGGCGCGGTCAAGCCGGGTGGCAAGGTCGTGTTCACCGACTACCATCGCTACAGCAAATGGCATCCGCTGCGGCCCATCATGTGGTTCGTCTTCCGCTTCCTGGAGCCGTTCGCCAACAGCCTCTGCTGGTCGGAGATCCGCAATTTCGCCACGCGGGCGGACGATTTCGAGTGGAGCAAGGAAACCTATTTCGGCGGGCTCTACCAGAAGGTCGTGGCGCGACGCGTCGCCTAGGCTGCCTCCACCGGAACGAAGGGCGCGCGGGCAACGCGCTCTCGCGCGGTGGTCTGGGCGGTCGCCTCTCCATGGGCCGACGCGCCGGAGCCTCCCGACGGCCAGGAGACAGTCGCCATGTGGGACCAGCGCTACGACCGGGAAGACTATTTCTACGGCACCGAGCCGAACGCCTTTCTCATGGCGCAAGCCCATCGGCTGAAGGCCGGCATGCGGGCGCTGGCCGTCGCCGACGGCGAGGGCCGCAATGGCGTGTGGCTGGCCGAGCAGGGGCTCGCCGTCACCTCGATCGATTCCTCATCGGTCGGTTTGGCCAAGGCGCGGCGGCTGGCGGCCTCGCGCGGCGTTGCGGTCGCCTTCGAACAGGCCGACGTCGCGACTTGGCCCTGGCCGCCGGCCGCTTATGACGTCGTCGCGGCGATCTTCATCCAGTTCGCCGCGCCGGCACTGCGCGAAAAGCTCTTCGAAGACTTCAAGGCGACCTTGAAGCCGGGAGGCCTTCTGCTGTTGCAGGGCTATCGGCCCGAACAGGTCGACTACGCCACCGGCGGTCCGTCGGAGCGCGAGAACATGTATACGCGCGAGATGCTCGCCGGCGCCTTCGGTGACTTCGATATCCTACTCTTGCGCGAGCACGACAGCGAGATTCACGAGGGCGTGCGCCACAGCGGCCTATCGGCGCTCGTCGATCTGGTCGCCCAAAAACCTGTCTGACCCGGCACTGCTGACCTCGATCGACGGCCGGCTGGCCGGATGCCCTAGCCTCTTGTTTTCCCGCATGATGTGGGTCCGAAAAGTCTGCAACTTTTCGGCATCATGCTCTAAAACAGCGACAGCTGCTCGGCCTTGGGTGCCGTCATATGCCGCAGACCTTCATGGTCGGTGAGGCCGCCCGGTTGCCAGTCGCGCGCCACGATGAAGGGCCGGATCTTCTTCACCGACTGGCAGAGGCGGCCGACGTCGTCAAGCCGCAGCGTATGGTGCCGACGCGTCGCCAGGATCCGTTCGACGGCGCGCGTGCCGAGGCCGGGAACCCGAAGCAGCGTTTCCTTGTCGGCGCGGTTGACGTCGACGGGAAACAGCGCGCGATGCCGGAGCGCCCAGGCCAGCTTGGGATCGATCTCCAGGTCGAGCATGCCGTCGGCCCCGCCCTCGACGATCTCCTTCCGCTCGAAGCCATAGAAGCGCAACAGCCAGTCGGCCTGGTAGAGCCGATGCTCACGCATCAGCGGCGGCTTGGCGAGCGGCAGGCGGGCCGAGGCGTCGGGAATCGGCGAGAAGGCGGAATAGTAGACGCGCTTGAGGCCGAAGGCACTGTAAAGGTTTTCCGAGCGCGCCAGGATCGCGTCGTCGTTGGACGCGTCGGCACCGATGATCATCTGCGTCGACTGACCGGCCGGGGCGAAGCGCGGCGGCTTCGCCCGATCCTTCCTCTCGCCGCGATGCTCCTCGATCTTGAGCCGCAGATGACCCATCGACTGCCGAATTTCGCGCGGCTTTTTCTCGGGCGCCAGGCTCTCGATCGAGGTGTCGGTCGGAAGCTCGATGTTGATCGACAGGCGATCGGCATAAAGACCGGCCTCCTCGATGAGGTGGGGCGCGGCGTCCGGAATGGTCTTGAGATGAATGTAGCCGGCGAAGTTCTCCTCCAGCCGGAGCCGGCGGGCGATCGTCACCATCTCGGCCATCGTATGATCCGGGCTCTGAATGATGCCCGAGGACAGAAACAGCCCTTCGATGTAGTTGCGCCGGTAGAAGCTCATGGTCAGCCGCACCACCTCGTCCACCGAAAAGCGCGCCCGCTCGATGTTGGAGGATGACCGGTTCACGCAGTAGGCGCAGTCGTAGATGCAGAAGTTGGTGAGCAGGATCTTGAGCAGCGAGATGCAGCGCCCGTCGGGGGCATAAGCGTGGCAGAGGCCCGAGCTCTCCGTCGAACCGATCCCTTTGGAAGAGACCGAGTCGCGGCGAGCCGTCCCGCTGGAGGCGCAGGAGGCGTCATATTTGGCGGCATCGCTCAGGATGGCGAGCTTTTCTGTCAGGCTGCGCTGGACCATGATGGTCGTTATAATGTTCCTGTTGTGTTCTTGCCAAGCCCGCTCGCGCATCCGTGAATGCCTGGGAATTGATACAAAAAGATACAAATGTGAGCAGGAACGAGGCGGTGGTTCCGCCTGTTGTGGCAGCACAGGGACTTCGGCCGCCCAGGACGGCCACGCTGGGGCGTGCATGATCGGACGCCCCCACGCATCGGGAGTTTTACGTGCGCAAATCGATTTCCGTTTTCACCGCCTCCATCATGGCTGCGTCAACGCTTGCAAGCGGCCTGGTGGCCGCGTCGCCCGCCGCTGCGCAGTCGCGCGATCGCGAGCGCTATGTCGAGCAATACTGCTCGCGCCATTCCAACGATCGGGATTGCCGGGATTTCCACCGGGGCCACAACAACTGGGACAACGACCGCTACCAGCGTTGGTATCGTGATCATCACGACGGCAAGGATGCGGCTGCCGCGGCGATCTTCGGCCTTGCGGCCGGCGCGATCGCCGGCGGGGTCGTTGCCGGCGCGACGCGGGATCGGACGCCGCCGCCTCGGGGTCGCGGTATGCCCGAGGCTTCGGGGCATCAGCAGGCCTGTGCCCAGAAGTATCGTTCCTACGATTATCGGAGCGATACCTACATGGGATACGACGGTCAGCGCCACCGCTGCAATCTCTGACCATCGCTCGTCAGAACGAGACGCCGGGCATCGATGGTGCCCGGCTCAGACTGCTGACAAAGCCCCGGCTTCCCAGGCTGTGTGGAAACTGATTGGAGGCTCCGGTTAACCGGGGCCTCTTCTGGTTTCAGGCTGTGGCGGTTTGGATGTTGATGGCGCGCAGGATGTTGTAGGCGAGGATCGAGAGGGCCATTTCGGT